>JBOGNK010000171.1:0-47682 GCA_050747085.1 Candidatus Acidiferrales bacterium | reverse complement strand
TCGTCAGCGATCCGCCCGCCGTCGAACAGGTGCTATGGGGCGAATCCGGCGCCCTCGAAGGGCTGCGACGCGGCAGCGTCTACATCGACTCAAGCACGGTTTCCCCCGAAATGGCCTGGAAAGCCGCTCGCGCATGTTCAGATCGCGGCGTGGACTATCTCGACGCGCCGGTGACAGGCGGCACGTGGGGCGCGGAAAAAGGCGAGCTCGTATTCATGGTCGGCGGGAAAAGAGAAACGCTCGACCGCGTGAGACCGGTGCTTGAAGCAGTCGGGAAAAAGTTCTTTCTTCTGGGATCAAACGGCGCGGGCCAAACAGTGAAGCTCGCGATGAATCTGCTCCTGGCGTTGGAAGTGGAAGCGCTTGCCGAATCCCTCGCCATCGTGACGAAGGCCGGGATTCCAGGCGAACGGCTGATCGAGGTGATGCAATCGAGCATGGCGCGCGCGGGCGTGCTCGACGTGAAAGCGCCCCAGATATTGAAGAACGAATACCCGCCGAGCTTCCCGCTGCGCCTCATGCACAAGGATATCCGGCTGGCGATCGAATTGGGGCAGAAGCAAGGAGTGCCACTTCCGGCTGGTGAAGCTGCTTATAGCGTGTACAGCGCAATTAAGGACTCCGCGAAGGAAGACCTCGACTACGCCGCGGTCGCCCGCTTTTGGCAAGAATGACGCATCATCCCGCCGCGCTATGAACCTTTGCTCCCGCAGGAAAATATGCGAGCGGCAGGTCGCGCGACGTTCGCAGCCCGGCAGGTGCGGCGACAATCGCGGGAATTGCGTTTACCGCGATCGCGGCCGTCGCCACGTCCCCGTGCGTCCCACCCGGAATAACCAGCGATAGGTTCGGCTGACCTTTCAACTCGATCGTGTCCGCAGGAGTTTTCGCGCCCACGTACATCTGCAGCTCGAGAAAAATCTTTTCCTCGCCATCCGACGTGCCGCGTGCAATCTGATGGACGCCAGCCACTTGGCCGCTTGCGACTTCCAGGAACTCGGTTCGGATGTTTTCTTGCGCGATCACAGGCTGAATTGTTTCTGTAATATCGTCGATCTTAAATCCAAGACCGTCAGCAACCATCGCCACAGATTCCGGCAAACCATGATGCTTGATCACGCCGGCGTCCACCTGCGCGCGAAACTCCTCGGGCGTCATGCCGGCCCCAATCTTCTTCTGCAGCGGCAATCGCCGCTTCGATGCGTCCACCACACGTACAGCCCTTGCTGAATCCACGCTTTGGCTCACTGCGCTGAGGGTCAACACCAGCTTGTCCAGCACAAATCCGGGATTAACGCCGGTGCCGACCAGCGCCACTCCTTCGTCCTTGGCCGCGGAATCCAGCTTAGCCGCCAGATCGGGGCTCTTCCGGAAAGGGTAAGCCAGTTCTTCGCAGGTCGAGACAATACAGCACCCGGCGCTAATGCACTCCAGCAGTTGGTCCATCACGCTCGCCAGATACGATGATGTCGAGTGGACTATTACGTCGACGGGTTTTTCAAGCATCTCCCGGGAATTCGCAGTCACCGCAACGCCCCATGGGGCATCCGCCGCCCCAACCACTTCGCCCAAGTCTCGTCCCGCTTTGGCCGGATCGCGATCGATTGCGCCAACAATTTCAACTTCCAGCTTCTGCCGCATCAGCCGAACGATTGACGCGCCGATCGGTCCCACTCCGAACTGCACTACCCGTATTTTTTTCACCTTGGTTTCCTTGACGATTCGCGTCTACGTGAGTTGCTCGATCTAAGCTAAAGCCGAACGCCCCGCACTTCAACCGGAATTACGCGCATCCTTGAAGCGGAAGCGGTCGTTTAGGTTGCGTCAATTCGCTCTGAGCTTTCAGTACCGGCCCCGCCCTACGGCGTGCGACGTCCTGTTTTTCCAGGAAATTGCACCTTGCCTAAATCCGCGTGAGCGCCGTCGCCTCGTCTTCGGCGACATCAAGAACGGCGTCCAGGCGCACCATCTTCAGAAGCATCAAGACGCGCTTGTTCGGCGCAAACAGAGTGCATGTCCCTCCGAGGCGTTTCAAGAGCGTGAACGATCGAACAATGGCTCCTATACCCGAGCTGTCGAGGTCCGTCACTCCAGACATGTTGATTGCGACATGCGTTGATCCTGAATCCGCGAGCTGTTGGATCTGAGTCCGGAACGCCTCTTCGCTCTCGCCCAGCTTGAGCGGCCCGTTCAGGTCGAGAATAGTAACGCGTCCTGCCTTGCGTATACCGATATTCAAAACAACCACCTCGCTGCACAGCACCATGCTCGAACTCAGCGCAGTCAAGCTAGCCGAATTGATTGGCGCAATCAAGGGGAACCGGGGAAATCGCAATTCGTTACGGCGCTGCGCTGGACTTGTACCGTGCGGCAAAGCTCGACGGCAGTCCTTTGCCGTAAAGCCAAGCTCGGAAGAATTCGCCTAGGTCCTTGTCGCACGTTTGCTCCGTGGCGGAACGAAGATCGTTAAAGCCCACTTGCTGGCCTCTCAGAACCGCGACGACGTTTTTCAGCGCGTTACGCACCGGTTGTTCGCCGCAGGTGTCTTCCAGCGCCACGTACATGAGCGGAGCTTTCGCGATGGCAATTGCACGCTGACTGGGCGGATCCGTTAGTCTCGTCACTCCGAGCGGCGTCTCCTCCGTATGCTTCTGCGCCTCGTTATACCGGCCCAGGAAGTACTCGATGCGTTTTTGCCGCGCGCTGGCTCCCCCGTCCGCCTCGTCGATCACTACCGTTGCGTATTCGGCAAGCCCTTCTCCAATGCCGATCGCAGCGTCTGGGCTCGGGTACATCTCATCGCTGAACCAGTTGTGAGCGAGCGCGTGCGATACGCGTTCAACGAAGGCGTCGCTGGCGATTCCAAGAGCAAGTGTTTGCTCGCCCACCAGCGCGCCTCCTGGAAACGATGCGGCGGCGTCTGGTCTCTCGTTAGGGTGCGAGTCCAGAAGCGGGTCCTCCACGACATGCGGAACGTGAACTTCGGTATCGACGGGGCCGAAGTCCTTCTCCAGCGTCGCCCATGCATCTGCGATCCGTCGTGGGCTCCGCCCAGCGCTTTGGGCCAGCGGATGGAGTGTCCAGAATACGACCGAGCCCCTCCGGGTCTCGATGTAACGCCCCGCCACTACGAAGGGCGCAAGGTCGTTCTTGCCCAGCTGGAATTGATAGTCCGCCTCGGTGTGTTCGATCTTCCGATGCTTGAGTTTGCCTCTCCCGAGCACCAAAAAATCCTTGGGTACGCGGACCGTATAGATCATCTTTGGCGGCCGGGTTGGGTAGGGCGAAAGCAAATGGTGGGGGGACTGCGGAAGTGCGGCCCATCCCGACGAACTCAGATGAAACGTCTGATCTCCGATCGCAATGCGGTCCACGCCGTCACTCTGCGCGCTGAATCTGTACTCGATGTCGAGCCCGCCTGTTCGTTCTCTCATCCAGGGTGGCTCAAAACTGATTCGGCGCATGTTCGGAATATCCTGGCGGTCTTCCTCCGGGGGCTCCGAGAGATCGATCGCGCGCCCGTTCCACTCAATACGAACATCATGCGTGCCGAATGCCATCCCTTCTGGGAATGCAATATCGAGAAACGGCAGAGTTGTCGTCCCTGTGTTCTTCAGGAGGTAATGCTCACGAATGTGCAGAGAGCCCGGGACAAACACTACTGTCCGCGTCTCGTTGAGAACTTTGTAGCCGGGCGCTAGCGCTGCGGAGCAACCGCCCAGCCACAGAATGGCAAGGGCCGCGCACAGTGCAGTACATGCCGCAATCGAATGTTCGCGATTCAAGCAGACAATCTTACTCGGCCAAACGCCAGAACGAAAAGAGGCAAGCGTAACGGTGAGGCAGGAAGGCGCTTGGGCATCCACCGCCGTGCGCTGATGGATCTATGAACCGCTGAAGCGGCGAAGGATTTGTGAGTCGCTCGCGCCACGACGGCGAAAAGAAATAATGGCGTGCGCCTCTGTGTCAGGCACTCCGCGCCGCGTAAGCTCCAGCAGAGTAGACCCGCGCAGGCCCGTGTTCTTCAGGCCGGCTAGCGACGCACCGGATAATACAGGCTTGTTGTCGTCGCGTTTCTGGGCGACCGCCAGGATGATCGAATCCGAAAGGCCAGCGAGATGCATTGCCTCGTACTCTCCGTAAGCCGGCCCCAATTGGTTCATCTTGGCCAGATTGAGGATCATTTCTCCGTCCAGCCCCGACCGGATCAGGCTGGCAACCGCGTCGCCGCCTTTAAACGGTTGGCCGCGGTTGTGGAAGAATTGAACGATTTGAACGCAATCCTCATCGGTGAACCCGGCGCTATATGCCTTCAGAATTTCAGGGATTTCGGCGCCGGTCACGTTCAGGCTATCTAACTGCTTCACGGCGGTGTACGACATGCCCGAGTTGTCGAGCGGTTGCGTATCGGCAGCGTGAGTGTGTGCGCAAGCTCCCAGCACGAAAGCTACAACCAGAGCTGCCGCGGCACACGTAATCCGGTGCGCCCGATTGCCTGTGCCAAAATGGACGAGTTTCCTCACAAATTCATTGTAACGATTGTTTTCGACGAGTGATCACCGTGTAGCCGAAACGTCAAGAGGGGACTTGGGCTCGCGGTGAACCCAATTGCACCGGCTTTTCGGCTCGTGTGAGAAAACAGAGGTTAAACGTTGTAAACACGCTCGATATTGAATATGCCGGCAATCCGCTTCACGCCTCCGACAATTCGCTCGAGTTGTTTTCGGTCCGACACATCGATCGCCACTTCAATTCGGGCACGCAGGCCGTCGGCGCCGCCGCTCTCGAACGTGCGGATGTTCGCCCCCGCGTCGCTGATCACGGTCGTAATCGCGGCAATCATCCCGGGACGGTCTTCCGTGAAAATCCGCAGCCGCACCGAGAACGTGGCTTGTGTCGCGTCGGCCCACTGGACGGGAATGCGCCGCTCCGCCTCGTACAGCAGGTTTTCGACGTTTGGGCACGTCTTGCTGTGGACCGCGATTCCGCGCCCGCGCGTCACGTAGCCGACGATGTCGTCTCCCGGAATCGGATTGCAGCACTTCGATCGGTAGACCATAAGATCGTCGTGCCCGCGAACCAGAATCGCGGCTTCGTGCATCCCGAGCATCCGCTTTACGGTGGAAACGATCTTCGGCTGCGCTGCTTCCCCCCCCGGACCCGCGATTTCGGTTCCTGTCGCTTTCGACAGCACCTGCCGTGCGGACCATTTCCCGTAGCCAAGTTCTGCGAACAGGTCCTCCGCTCGCCCGCAACCGTACTCCGATGCGACGCGCTGCCACTCTTCCGTCGTAATCTTTTTCATGTTGACGCCGGCATGGCGCGCTTCCTTCTCCAGTAGCCGCCGGCCGACGTCCTTGGCCTCTTCGCGCTCATGAAGATTGATCCATTGCCGCACTTTGCTACGCGCGCGCGACGTGTGCACGAACGACAGCCAATCGCGTGACGGGCCATGTCCCTTTTGCGTAATCACCTCGACCACGTCGCCGTTGTTCAGCGTGTGCCGCAAAGGAACCATGGCGCCGTTCACTTTCGCCCCGGCGCATTGATGTCCAACTTCGGTGTGAACCGCGTAAGCAAAATCGACCGGCGTCGCCCCCCGCGGCAGCACAACCACGCGCCCCTTCGGCGTGAAGGTGTAAACCTCTTCCGGATACAAATCGACACGCAGAGTCGAAAGAAATTCGCTCGGCTCCTGCATGTCCTGCACCCACTCGATCAGCTGCCGCATCCAGACGATCCGCTGATCGTCAGCCGAACTCGTTCCCAGGCCGTCTTTGTATTTCCAGTGCGCGGCCACACCTTGTTCGGCAATGCGGTGCATTTCTTGCGTACGAATTTGCACTTCGAACACTTGCCCCGTATGAATCAGCGTAGTGTGCAGCGATTGATACAGGTTGGGCCTCGGCATGGCAATGTAGTCCTTGAAACGGCCCGGAACCGGCCGCCAGATCTGGTGAATCACGCCAAGCGCCGCGTAGCAGTTTTTGATCGTGTCGGTCACAACCCGAATCGCGAGCAAGTCGTAAACCTGATCGAGCGTTCGCTGTTGCTTTTGAATTTTCAGGTGCAGCGAATAGAGACGCTTTACGCGCCCCTGAACTTCCGCGGGAATTCCGCTTTCGATCATGTTGTCGCGGATGTTTTCCTGCACTTCCTGCAAGAAACGCTGAAACGTATTGCGCTTCGATTCGATTTTCTTCTGCAGTTCAAAAAACGCCTCGGGCTCCAAATAGCGAAACGACAAATCCTCGAGCTCGCCGCGGATCAGGCCCATCCCAAGGCGGTTTGCGACGGGAGCGTAGATGTCGAGTGTTTCGCGCGCGATGCGCTGCTGCCGTTCGTGGTCCAGGTATTCGAGCGTGCGCATGTTGTGCAAGCGATCGGCAAGCTTCACCATAACGACGCGGACGTCGTTGACCATCGCCAAAAGCATCTTGCGGACGTTCTCCGCCTGGCGCGCTTCGGGCGCGAGCAGATCGAGCCGACTGATCTTCGTTGCGCCTTCGACCAGGCGTTCGACATCCGGGCCAAATTCCTTCGCAATCCCCTCAAGGGGAATTTTTGTGTCTTCAACCACGTCATGGAGAAGCGCGGCGCACAACGAAGTCACATCGAGTTTCATGTCCGCAAGAAGGTGGGCCACCTCCACAGGATGCGAGAGGAACGGCTCGCCCGATACACGCGTTTGCGTCTTGTGCTGTTCGGCGGCGAAATCGTAGGCGCGGCGGAGCAGGTCGAGATCGTCACCCGGCCGGTTCCGGCGGACTTTATCAAGCAACTCGACAAAGCGCAGGTCAACGCCGCGCCGGGCCTCCGGCCACACCGAAGGATTTGTGCCTGAGCTCATGTTTCTTCAATTCTACGCTTGCTTTCACTAAAAAACAGACAGGAAGGATGCGGAGGGCTTGGAGCAAGCTCACGAAGATCAAGAAAATGCTGAGAATAGAACAGGCTAGAACAGCACCTGATACTAGTTCAGTTTCAGATTGCCGTTTCGACGATTCGCTTGCGAGCGACCCAGACCGCATGAGAGACGAGGGCCGCCGCCGGTGCGATTCGAATGAGACATCCAAAAAGCATCCCCATAAAGTAGGCGGCGTTCGGCTGGAACACATCTTTGCTACGCAACAGGGCTGTCGCGGCTATCTTTAAGGCGATAATCACTGGAGCCCGAGCAAGGGCGAACGCGATCAGGGTCTCGGCTAGGGCCAGGAGCAACCACCGCGTCCTTTTCATGCAGCCATGCTCTTAATGACTTCCGTCGTGGTCAAATTTTGAAATTGACGATTATCGGTCAACTTCCGCATGGTGCCGCGGGCCGAGGAGTCGCTCATTTGCCTTTGGCGATGGGGTATCCGGCCTGGACCCAGTCGTGAGCAAAATCGTGCGATAGCAGCAAGACCTTCAAATGCGTGAAACCCATCGCCCGGAGAGCCTCGAACGCCGGCCGGATATTCGGGCAGTGCGCGAGCGGGCAACAGCCGCAATACACGACCAGGTCGGTAGACCGAGGCAGCGGCTGGGCAAATTTTTTCAGGTCGGCCAGTCCCTTTGCGTCCATCGCCGGCCCGTGAAACGAAGCGCCGGGCACGTGCGCGCCCTCGAACAAGGTTCGGAAGCCAACGCAAACGACCACGGGATGCGGTCCGCGCTCCGACAATTCCTTCGCCAGTGTGGCGGGTTCAATCGTTTGTTGAGAAGTCCACGGGTCGGCAGAATCCCGAGATCGCGCGGATTGTCCAGTTGTTGCGGGAAGCGCAATCAGAAGAATCGCCAGCCCGATCACCGCGGTCGAATACGCGAAAACTTTCAATCGTTGGAAGCGTTGGCTTGCCACAGGCCCCCTCAAATACGAACATTCAAACTCCACACGTTCTTGCAGCGACGCGCATTTTACCTCTTGTGGCCGCTGTGAGTCCGCATCGAAGTCATTCTAGGGGGTCGGAGCTTCAGCTCCGACATAGTCGACTGCGTTTTCACCAGGGGTTTTATCCCCCGAGGCCGGATTTCGATTTTTTCAGCAGCCTTTCCGGTCGTGCGTGCTTCGCTTTCTCGTTCGCTTCAGCTTCATGTATTCTTGTGAACCTATGCTCGATCTCGGCTACGTCCGCGAACATCTCGACGTGATCGAAAAAATGGCCCGCAATCGCGGCGCCTCACTCGATCTTGATTATTTCCGACGCCTCGATGCGGAGCGTAGACAGTGCATCACCTCGGTCGAGCGGCTTAAGGCCGACCGCAACAAGGCCAGCGGCATAATTGTCACCGTCAAAAAGGGCGGACTGGATGGCATTGCCGTTCTCGAACAGCTCCGAAAGGCTCCGCTACAAGAAATCAGCATGGTCGATATGTCCATGGCAGGAATCAGCGGGCAGGCTGTACTAGAAAAGCTCCTCGCACGCATGAAGGAAGCTTCCGATCAGATAAAACGTGATGACGAGCGCGTCTCCGAGTTGGACGGTCAGCTAAAGGATTTTCTGCTGACGATTCCGAACGTTCCGCACGCCAGCGTACCCGTTGGCAAAGGCGCGGCCGATAACGTCGAAGTCCGCCGCTGGCCCGACCCCTGGAAAGTGCCAAAGTTCGATTTCCAGCCACAGCCGCACTACGAAATCGGCGAACAATTGAGAATTCTCGACTTCGAATCGGCAGTAAAAATCGCAGCTGCGCGATTCGCTGTTTACAAAGGGCTTGGCGCGCGTCTGGAGCGCGCGATCGCCAATTTCTTCCTCGATCAGCACACCCGTCCGGAGCCATCCGGACACGGCTACACGGAGATTCTGCCTCCTTTCATTGTGAATACTGCTTCGCTGACCGGCGTTGGTCAGCTGCCGAAGTTCGCCGCAGACATGTTCCATGTGGAAGGCACAGACCTTTGGCTGACTCCCACGTCGGAAGTTGAACTAACCAGCCTGCACCGCGATGAAACGCTCGATGCGAACGAATTGCCGCTGAAAGTCTGTGCCTGGACGGCGTGCTTTCGCTCCGAAGCAGGCGCGGCAGGCAAAGACACCCGCGGCATCAAGCGCCAGCACCAGTTCCAGAAAGTCGAGATGTTCAAATTCACGCGACCGGAGCAGAGCTACGAGGAACTTGAATCGTTAGTCCGTAACGCGGAGGATTTGCTGCAGAAACTCGGCCTGTCCTATCGCGTCGTCCTGTTGTGCACCGGCGATATGGGCTTCGCCTCGGCGAAGACGTACGACATCGAGGTCTGGCTTCCGTCGGCAAACGAATTCATGGAAATCTCCTCCTGCTCGAACACGGAAGCCTTTCAAGCGCGGCGTTCCGGCATCCGTTTCAGACCCAAGGGAGGCAAAAGCGATTTCGTTCACACCCTCAACGGATCAGGACTCGCGGTCGGCCGCACATGGATCGCGATCGCGGAAAATTATCAACAAGCGGATGGTTCGATCGTCATTCCCGAAGTGCTTCGTCCCTACATGGGCGTCGACAAGATCGAGACGCCCAAACCAACCATTTAGCGTCACACGAGTCTCCTAATAGGGCCAGGTCCGGCGTGGCGAACGTCGCGATCGGATGGTTCTGTTCAGTAAGGTACGCCGGCATCGATCTGAGGAATACCTGTGCGTGCGGCCGGCAGCATCATGGTCGGTTCTTGTGGGGATTCGTGCCACTTTAAGGAACTCTTGCCGAGACATATCAGAATCCCTTGACGATAGTACAGGCCGATGCCTTAGCAACTGCAGGGAATCTCGGTCTGACACGATAAAACAGGCGGTCTAAACTGATGTCGTGGACGGCGGATCAGTACATCTACCGTGAAACGCGGACCCGTACATTCGCGGAACACAGTGCCCCTGGAAACGAAAGCGTTGCGGCTCGTCGCGCGGCAACTCGCTTGGATCAGTTTGGGCGCGCTGTTTTGCGCGCTTCCGGCTCTGGGGCAGTCGCAGCAGACGCCCACGAGCGCCGCGCCGGCAGTCTCGGCAGGTGTTCAGAGCAAACAGCAGAGCCAACCGCAACCGGCCACGGGAAGCATCACCGGAACCATTGTCGATCAGACGGGCACCGCGCTTTCAGGCGCCCATCTCGTTCTCACGCGAGACGACAATTCCGCCAGCCAGGAAGCTGCTTCCGACGAGGCCGGCCAATTCTTCTTCGTCAATGTCGTGCCCGGCGCGTTTCGGCTCACTGTCTCGGCGCGCGGATTCGTCACGCAGACGGTCTCTGGGACACTGCGTGCCGGTCAAGCGTACGCTGTCCCTTCTATCTCGCTTGCCGTTGCCGGCGTTAGCACACAAGTAACGGTGATGCCCACGACTGAAATCGCGGAGGGTCAGATCAAAGAGCAGGAAAAGCAGCGTGTGCTTGGCGTCCCGAACTTCTACGTGAGCTACATTCGTGACGCCGCTCCTCTCAATATGGGCCAAAAATTTCAACTGGCCTGGTACTCGAGCATCGATCCCGTCAACCTCGCAATCGTGGCAGGCACAGCGGGAATCCAGCAGGCGGTCAACCAATACAGCGATTATGGGCAGGGCGCCGAGGGATACGGGAAGCGTTTCGGCGCAGCGTATGGGGATGTGACCATAAGCACATTCCTGGGCGGTGCGGTGCTGCCGTCGCTGTTCAAACAGGATCCGCGCTTTTTTTTCAAAGAGGACGGCACAAAAAAACAGCGAATCCTCTACGCCATTGCGGCGTCCATCATGTGCAAGAGCGACAGCGGACGCTGGGAACCGAATTATTCCGGGCTTCTGGGAAGCCTCGCGGCTGGCGGGATTTCCAATCTTTACTATCCAAACCAAAACCGCAGCGATCTGGCAGTAACGTTCGAGGGCACCGCAATCGGCATTGGCGCTACTGCCGGGGAAAACATCTTGCAGGAATTTGTGGTGCCGAAATTTACGCGGAAGAAGGGCCCGAAACCCAACCCGGTGCCCACCGTGGACGGAGATTCGACGCAGGATTGATCGTAGGGCAGACAACACGCGGCAGGGCGCAGGCCGACGCCCGCGCCCGGATCCCGCGCTGCATCCTTGTTACATCGACATCGAAGCTTCTTTAACGCTGTCGACGTGAAGCGTGCCAGTCTTCGTTTTGTAACCCGTTACGCTCACTTCGTGGCCCAGATCGGCATCCGTAATCGCTTTCTGGTTGCTGATCTTGTCCACCGCTTTTGTCTTGGAATCAACAAAAACGTACTTCTCACCCATTTTCACGCACTTCTCGGCGCATGCCTTGTGACTCGCGCTTGCACCTTTCGCGCCGCACTTGCTGTCGCTGATCCAGCCGGTGTAGGTCATTGCTTTGGCGTCCTGTTTCCCGCTCGCGCGGGTCGGTACGGCCAAGCAGAGCGTGGCGAATAGCATTGCAAACAAGCCAACCGTCGTGACGGCTTTCTTCATGGTTACGTCCTTTCTCGAATCAATTGTCAACCCACTCCGCCGGCCCCCGAAACCGGCAGTTTCTTGCGAGATAACTTGTTTGTGTCCGGCTTCGCGAGTAGCTCGCCCTCGCTGTCTCCCCGAGCGGTGAGGCGAACGAAGCCAACGGCACCCGCCGCAATTCCGAATTGTAACGCAGTTATAGTGTTTGCGACACAATTTGCAACTATGGGCAGTTGTAGCCCACTGCCCAACGATGGTACTGAGTCAGTTTGAATTTTCTGGATCGTGACACAAGCAGTTAAAACTCGAATTGATCAGTGCCTAACTGCGGGACGCGAGCCCGACTCCACCTCAACCGGCTGTCCCGCTCAGGAAGATTCAAGGGCAACTGTTAGGCGAGCGTGCGTTCCGGGGCTGCATCGCGACGTCTCCGCCAGGAGACGGGAGCGATCGGCCCCACCACAAACAACCACGCTAGCGAGCCGATCAAGGTCAGACCTCCAAGTACGGCGACAGCCCAAATGAAATTTCCAGTGACGTCAACGAGGAAACCGGTGAGCGAGGGCGCAATGATTCCCGCCAGATTGCCTGCGAAATTTTGAGCGCCCATCCATTGTCCGGCGGCGCGTGGTCCGGCAAGCGTCTGTGCCCCAGCGAATAGGAGTGGATTCGCAATACCGTAGAACGCGCCCGCGATGATCAGGAGAGCGACCGAAAGCCCTGGCGGCACAATCATCGCGGCCATCAGCGAGATGCCTGAACCGGTCAGGCCGATGACGAATATCAACTTGCGAACGCGCGAGCCCGACGGACCAGTTTCCACCCAGTGGTCGGAAAGCCATCCTGAGGCGACGGAAAAAAGTGCGGACATAAGGAACACCGCGCCGCCAATCTTGGCCATGCTGCCCATCGAAAAATGGCGCTGGCGAACCAGATAGTAGGGCAACCATGTAAGCAGGAAATAGGTGAGGTAGTTGCACGCAAAGTGCGCGATGCATGCGCCGCTGAAAGAGCGCTCACCGAGAATGGCGGTCAATGCAGGGGGTTCTCTATCGACGATGTCAGCCGTGCGATTGGCGCTCGTCAACTGCGAGTTTGGCCGAGCGGAACTCGCGCCGAACGGCAGATCGTTCCCCTCGCTACCCGAACCTGGATCCGACACAGGCGCGGTGCGCAGTGGCCTCGTGTAGACCAGCCACGGAATCACCCATGCCATGCTGATCACGCCGAGGACGATGAAAAATGGACGCCATCCAAAGTCCGCCATCAAGATTCCACCGGCAAACGTGGCCACAGCCGGACCCGTGAATTGGCCCCCGGCGATTGCCCCATTGCCGAGGCCTCGATGTCGAATCGAAAAATCGCGGGCCAATATTTTGGCATACGAAGGATAGGCGACCGCTTCGCCGACTCCCAGCACGAGCCGTACGACGAGCAGAGCCACAAACCCGTGCATTAGCCCTGTGATGCTGGTCGCGCAAGACCAAATGAAAAATCCGAAAGCGAGCACCCAGGTCACATCGAGGCGGTCAATAAGCCAGCCCGAAGGGATCTGGAACGCGGTGTAGCTCCAAAAGAACGCCGAAAGCAAGATCCCCAGCTCGGAGGGCGAAAGCCGAAGCTCGTCCTTCAGCAGCGGCGCTGCGACGGACAGGTTGCCTCGGTCGATGTAGTTGATGAAGATCGAAAGCGTCAGTAGGACGAGAACGGCCCGCAGAGTCGGCGATAACTTTTCGGAATGGGGAGCGCTCGGCAAAAGGATTCCAGCTCTTTCGCTGGCGGCGGATAGTAGCACGACACGGGATCATCTCTTCGATTCCAGCAAGCGGGCATAGTTCGGCCGGGAAGAGATATTGATATTTCGGGGGAGCCAAGCTAGCGTCAGCCGGGTACAGACCGTCTATAAAACACAGGTAAGTGAGAAGCCCTTCATGGATCGCGGAGGCGGTGCCGTAGCGCAGGGAGATTTGGGGCGATCCGGAAATCAGCGGGAGACGAGGGCGAATGGGTGAACGGGAGCCGGCGAAGACGGCAGATCGCGAAATAGACGCGGGTCATTTCCTGGAAACGCTGTGGCAAGACGCGCGGTACGGAGCGCGCACGCTGCGCAGGTGGCCCGGATTTACGATTGTTGCCGTTCTGACGCTGGCGCTGGGAATTGGGGCGAACACGGCGATTTTCAGCGTGGTGAACGCCGTGCTGCTGCGTCCACTGCCATTCCGCGACCCCGGAAGGCTGTGCCTGGTGACGGAGAGTTTGCCGTCGTTTCCGATCGTTGGGCCGTCGTACGAGAACTACGAGGATTTTCGGGATCAGGCGAAATCGTTCGAGGGAATCGCCGCGGTACACATCGATTTCATGAACATGACGGGGCGCGGCGAACCGCAGAGGCTGCGGACGGAGATGGCAACGTCCAGCCTGTTCCCCTTGCTGGGCGTGAATGCCGTGCAAGGGCACACATTCACGAAGGACGAGGACCGATATGGCGGACCGCACGTGGTACTGCTGAGCTACGGCTTCTGGCAAAGCACGTTTGGCGGTGCGACGAACATCGTGGGAAAAAGCATCACGTTGGACGACCAGGCGTACACCGTGACCGGCGTTCTTCCGCCACGATTCCAACTGATCGTGCCCGCAGAAGCGTTCGTACCGTTTGCGCCCTGGGCGCACGGATTGCCGGACGATCGGAACTGGCACCCGGGTATTACGGCGATCGGACGGTTGCGAGCGGACGTGAGTTTAGAACAAGCGCGAGCGGAGATGGCGACGATCGCGCAGCGGCTGGTGAAGCAATATCCCACGTACGATGCCGAAATGGGCGCGAATGTGAATGCGTTCCAAGACCAGCTGGTGCAAAACGTGCGGCCCGCGCTACTGGTGCTGCTGGGAGCGGTTGCTCTGGTGCTGCTGATTGCATGCGGGAACATTGCCAATCTACTGCTGGCGCGGGCGACCGCGCGTCACAGGGAGATCGCAGTGCGTAAGGCGATGGGCGCTGGCCGAGGGCGAATCGTGCGGCAACTTGTGACGGAGAGCGTGCTGCTGGCGATTCTGGGTGCTGGAGTTGGGCTGATTTTGGCGGAGTTGATGATGGCGCCGTTGCTGAGCCTGGCGTCGAAGAGCCTGCCCGATGTGGGAACAATCGGGATTGATGGGACCGTGCTGGCGTTCACCGCCGTTGTGGCGATAGCTGCCGGCGTGCTATTCGGCCTAGCTCCGGCGTTGCAGACGAGCAAGATGGACATACGGCCGGCGCTGAGCGACGCGTCACGCGGGTCGACGGCGGGAGCGAGCCGGCATCGAGTGCGAAATGTCTTGATCGTGGCGGAAGTGGCGCTGGCGCTGATGCTGCTGATCGGGGCAGGGCTGCTGATCCGCAGCTTCGCGCGTTTGCAGCGAGTCCAACCGGGATTCGATCCGTCGGGGTTGCTGGTGACAGATGTGCCGTTGTCGCCGAAAGCGTATGCGAAATCGGCGCAGCGGGCGGAGTTCTTCGATCGAATTATTCAGCGCGCGCGCAACCTGCCCGGAGTTTTGTCGGCGGGAGCGGCAACCGTGCTGCCGGTAACGGGCCGGGGAAGCGTGATCCATTTCAACATACAAGGACGACCGCCGAAAACGCCGAACGATTACATCCTGATCGGACTGCGGCCAGTGAGTCCGGGCTATCTGGAAACGTTGCGGATACCGTTGGTGGCGGGGAGGCTGTTGCAAGAGTCGGATACGGAAGCGAGTCCTTTCGTAGCGGTGGTGAATGAAAGCATGGCGAAGCAGTATTTTCCCGGGCAGTCGCCGCTGGGAAAGATGGTGCAGTTGGGCGCGCTGCCTGACAAAGATGTTCCGTGGATGAGGATTGTTGGAGTAGTGGGCGACGTGAAGCAGAGCCTGGCAACGGAATCGGCCGCGGAGATGTACGTGCTATACAGACAGTCGGACACGCTGCTGCCGGTTTTCACGATGTCGCTTGTGCTGCGCACGCTGAGCAGGCCGCAGGGCGAAGCGGCAGCGGTGCGGTCGGCGGTACACGAACTGGACCCCAATCAACCGCTGGTGAATTTCAGAACGATGCAGGAAAACATGGCGACGTCGGTGAGCGACCCGCGTTTTCAGACAATGCTGCTGGGTATATTTGCGGGAATCGCGGTGCTGCTGGCCATGATTGGGCTGTATGGGTTGATGGCCTATTCGGTTGCGCAAAGGACGTCGGAAATCGGAATCCGGCTGGCGCTGGGCGCGCAGCGTGACGACGTGATGAAGATGATTGTTGGGAACGGGCTGAAGCTGGTGCTGATCGGAGTGGGAGTCGGCGTGGCCGGCGGATTTGCGCTAAGCCAAGTATTGAAGCGGTTCCTCTATGGCGTGGTGCCGACCGACCCGGCGACGTTCGTGACAGTGTCGGCGTTACTAATGATTGTCGCCATTGCCGCTTGCTACGTTCCGGGGCGAAGAGCAATGAATGTCGATCCGCTGGTGGCGCTGAGGCACGAATAGGTGTGGGACTTTCGGATCGTCGGAAGAGAGAAAGCCCGACGCTGCCAGCAAGAAACAAAAGTTCTCGCGAGGCGGCTGCGTAGCTAACGTTCGGAGTGCCGAAAATTCGCGTGCGAAGCGACAGGCAAAAACGCCGGCGAGATCTGCCTGCGGCAGGCAGGCGCCCGCGCTACATCAGAACAGCCCACGAGGGACGCAAAGTGCACGTTCGCGGCGGCTACCGCGAATTGTCCAGCGATGGGGGGCGGCGCCGGGGCGGGCGGGTTCTTAGACCCGCCCCTACGATTCAGCATCACGTGACGACATTCGCAGCTAGTGCGTGTAGTTGGAGTCGATGAAGTTGTCGACGTCCTTGTGCAGCTTGTCGTGCGCTTTTCTGTCGATGTAGACCATGTGGCCCGACTGATAGTAGGCGAAGCTGATGTGCGGGCGAATGGTCGGATCGAGGTCCATGTGGCTGACGGTATGCTCGATGCCGTCGAACGGAGTGGCTAGATCGTAGTAGCCGCAGAGGACGAGCACCTTCAGGTTGGTTTCCTCGGTCATGGCTGAGCGCAGCGTTTCGGCGACTTCGGTGCCAGCACTACGGTCCCACGGACGAACGTTGGCGCTTACCGTGTAGTAGGCGTCGCTATCCCATTTGAGGTCGCGGCGAACGTAATCCTGGAAAGTGGCAACGAACGCGCCCATGTAGGAGGCCTCGCTGGGATCGTATTCGGGAGCTTCGCCAGCAGCATCGCGATCGATTCCTTCGAAACGCGTGTCGAGGCGGCCCATAGTGCGGCGCTTGTTGCGCTCAAGTTCCTTGAACCAGCGGAAGGGGCTGACGCGCAGATTGCATTCCTCGATGAAGGTTGGGGAAAGGGCTGTCAGGCGAGCGTAATCCTGCACAACCTTCTGGTAGTCGGCGCGAGAGATTTCGTCGCCCTTCTGCAAGGCCTGGGCATACTCGCCGTTAGTAAATTCGCGAGCTTCTTGAGCGATCTGGTCGACCGTCTTGGACTGGAGATCCGGCACGAGGAGGTGGTGGTACCACGCCGAGGTGGCGTAGGTGGGCACGTCGAATTCGTAGCGATCGTCGGCGCCCCAGTTAGCGAAGGCGACGGTGGAGAGAAGTGCGATTCCGTTCAGATACATGTTGTGCCGATGCTCCAGAACGCCGGATAGTTCAGCGGAGCGCGTGGTGCCGTAGCTTTCGCCGATGAGGAATTTCGGGGAATCCCAGCGCTCGTTGCGCGTGATGTACTGATAGATGAAGTCGGAGAAGATATTCGCGTCTTCGACGACACCGTAAAACTGCTTCGGATTCTGGCCGGGCGCGGGGCGGCTGTAGCCGGTGGAAACCGCGTCGATGAAGACGAGATCGGTGGCATCGAGGAAGGAGTCCTCGTTATCGGTGATGGTATACGGCGCTGGCATGCCGTGGCCATCTTCCGTCAGGACGACGCGCTCCGGTCCCATGCCCATGTGGGTGAAGAGCGAAGCGGAGCCCGGTCCGCCGTTATAAACGAAGGAAATCGGGCGTTTCGAAACGTCAGAGACTCCGTCCTTGGTGTACCCGACGAAGAAGAACGTCGCTTTCGGATTGCCGTCGTCGTCCTTGATGACATAGGTGGCGGCAGTTGCCGTGTAGTTGATCATTTGGCCGCCGATGCGAGCGCTGTGATGCGTTACGGACGATTTTTCTACCGGCGGCATTTGATGCTGTTCCGGAGCCTTCTTCTCTTGCGACTGCTGGGCTTCCTGCTGCTCCGCCTGCTGCTCCGCTTGCATTTGAGCGCGGCGCGAGCGCGGATTGCCCTGCGAGAATGCAGGCGCGGCAGCGAACAATCCCGCGACTGCAATCAGAGTCAATCGGTGCAAAGTCATGCTGTCTCCCTTCTAGGAAAGAATTGATGGATTGGAGTTATTGAATCCCGCACACCCGGTCGGGAAGTGAGTCGGACGGCTGAGAGTACCGCATGGTTTCATGAAAGAGCAAAATTCTGTACAGCGGAGTGTCGCGAAAGGGCGAGGGCGCATCGACCGCCAATTTGTCTGTGCGATGCATCCTGTGGCGTTTTTGCGGGGTGGGCTTGGACGTTCTGAGTTAGAATCGAGAGCCGAATGGAGCCACAGACGGCAAACGGAGTAGTGGCAGTCTACCCGGGTTCGTTCGACCCGGTGACGAACGGGCATCTCGATCTGATTGCGCGCGGGGCGAAGCTTTTCAGCCGATTGATCGTCGCCGTGGCACAGAACGTGGAGAAATCGCCGCTTTTCGCGGTGGAAGAACGCCTGGAAATGCTGGAGGCGGTGACGTTTGAGTTTCGCAACGTGCAAGTGGACGTTTTCAGCGGCTTGCTGATGGATTACGCGCGGGCAAGCGGCGCTCGGGTGGTTCTGCGCGGTATTCGCGCCGTCTCCGATTACGAATATGAACTGCAAATGGCGATGATGAACCGGAAAATCGAACCGGAAATTGAAACGGTGTTCATGATGCCCGGGGAGGCGTATACGTACGTGAGTTCGAGTCAGGTGCGCGAGTTGGCAAGACTCGGCGGGCCGCTGAAGGGATTGGTGCCGAAAGTGGTGGAGGAGCGGCTGCGAAGCAAAGTGAGCTAACGCGTTTGCACGTCCGAGGTAGAAGAACGGGTCTTAGACCCGCCCCTACGGACCGCATCAATCTGAACGGGTAAAGAAAGGGAAAGAATGGAACCTGCTACGGGAATGAAGCTCGAAGAAGAAATCCGGTTTGCGGATCGAGTGAACAGAATCGCGGTGTCGCCGACGATGGCGGTAATGCAGGAGGCGGAACGATTCAAGGCCCGCGGCGCGGATCTGGTGGACTTTGGTCCGGGCGAACCGGACTTCCCGACCCCGGAGAACATCAAGCGCGCAGCCGTGAAAGCGCTGGACGAGAACCGCACGAAGTATACGGCAACGCCGGGGATTGCGCCGTTGCGACGCGCGATCTGCGACTGGCACGCGGCGCAGCTGGGATCGTCGTATGAACCTGCGGAATGTATCGTGAACGTGGGCGGCAAAAATTCCGTTTTCAACACGATTTGCTCGCTGGTCGAGTCGAGCGACGAAGTGATCATTCCGACGCCCTATTGGGTAAGCTATCCGGATATCGTTAAGTATGCGGGCGGCACGCCGGTGTTCGTCGAGACGCAGGAGCGGGATGGATTCCGCCCGAGCGCGCGACAGATCGAGGAAGCAATCGGTCCGAAGACGCGGATCGTAATCATGAATTCGCCGAACAATCCTACGGGCGCGGTGATCCCGGAGGGTGAGTTCGAAGCGATTCTCGACGTCTGCAAGAAACGTCGGGTGTGGCTGCTTTCGGACGAATGCTACTCGCACTTTGTGTACGGCAATGCGAAGCCTTATTCGATCGCGAGCGCGGCGGGAGCGAAAGAGCGGGTGATCATCGCAGGATCGTTCTCGAAAACGTTTGCGATGACGGGATGGCGCATGGGATACACGCTGGGTCCGGCGGCGCTGATTGGCGCGATCAACAAGCTACAGAGCCAATCCACGTCGAACGCGACTTCGATCGCGCAGTACGCGGCACTTGAGGCAATGCAGGGGTCGATGGATTCGGTTGGCGTGATGCTGGGGGAGTATGCGCGGCGGCGGCAGATCATACTGGACGGTCTGCGAGCGATCCCAGGAGTGACGTGCGTGGCGCCGGAGGGAGCGTTCTACGTGTTCCCGAACGTAGCCGCGCATTTCAGCAAAGAGATCCCGAATGACACGGCGATGGCGCGACAACTGCTCGAGCGCGAACACGTCGCGGTAGTGCCGGGCGAAGCATTTGGCGCGCCGGGACACCTTAGGATTTCGTACGCGACCTCGGTGGAGAGGATCGAAGAGGGACTGCGGCGACTGGCGCGGTTCTGGGCGCATTGAGTCGCTGCGATTAGGCGATATTGATTAATGAGGCTTTGCCTCAGGGGCTAAAGCCCATCAACAAAAGCGGAACTCTATGTCGGAGTTGAAGCCCGCCGCAGCGGACAGGCTCCGACCCCCAAAATGCACTCGACGTGAAACCTTGTCCAGCGCGCCTCGATCCGATTTTCAGCCTGCGTCCCTGGGGGACGCGTTCGCTTGCGCCTCTTTTTCCCGGAAAATCGAATTTAACTGAGCCAATCGGCGAAGCGTGGCTGACGGGGCTCGAGTGCAAGTTTGGGACGGGACCATTCGCGGGGAAGAAGCTGGGCGAAGCGTGGCGCGAGATGGATGCATTGTGGCACGGAACATCCATCGATCGAGATGCCGGTTTCCCTCTGTTGGTGAAATTTCTTTTCACGCGCGAAAGGCTATCGGTGCAAGTGCATCCCGACGACGAATACGCATCGACGAACGAGGCAAGCGCCGGTGGACGTGGAAAAACCGAAATGTGGTACGCATTGCGCGCGGATCCAAATGCGGAAGTGCTGCTGGGGTTGAAACCGGAGGTGACACGTGAAAAATTCAAGGATGCCATCGCGGACGGGACGGCAGAGCATTTGCTCGAGCGCGTCCCCGTACATGATGGAGACGTGATCTTCGTCCCAGCCCGGACGGTGCACACGATTGGCGCGGGACTGACGATCTGCGAGATTCAGCAATATTCAGATTTGACATATCGTGTCTACGACTACAATCGTCGCGACGCAAAAGGAAATGCGCGCGAGTTGCATGTGGAGAAGGCGCTTGAAGTGCTGCGCTTCGGCGAACAGCATGGCGGGAAGACGCAGCCTGCGAGCATCGAGCGCGACGGTGTGACGAAAACGTACCTTGCAGCGTGTTCTTATTTCGCAACGGAAAAATGGGACTTTCAGAGATCGCTGGCGGCGAACAGTTCATCCGAGCATTTCGATCTATTGATATTTCTGGCAGGCAGCGGACGAATCGAATGGGCCGATGGTGCAGCGGAGTACGATCGCGCACAACTGTGGATCATTCCCGCCGGCCTCGGACCGTACGAGGTCAAGCCGCAATCACGCACGTCGCTGATTCGAACGTACGTGCCAGGTGACTTGGGCGAGTTTGCCCACAGGCTGGAGGAGCAGGGCGTGGGCCGCAACCGTTTGACGAAGTTGATCTACACATGATTGGCATCCCCTGGTGATTTGGGTGTGAGCGCAAAGAGCGAAAAACTCGTCGCATGTGCCGTCCTGCTCGCCGGAGGACGCGGAACACGCTTCTGGCCGCGAAGCCGGATGCGCACGCCGAAGCAACTGCTAAACATCGTCGGCAACGAAACTATGCTGCGCATGACGATGCGGCGGCTGCTTGGTGTCTTTACGGCGCGGAATTTCTGGGCCGTCACGAACGAGGAACAGGCGGCAGGCGTGCGGCGGGAGTTGCCTGGCGTGCCCGCGTCGCAGATTCTGACGGAGCCCGTGGGGCGCAACACAGCCGCTGCCATTGGGCTTGCCGCGATCCATCTTGCGCATGCGCATGGCGATGCGCTGATGGGCGTTGTGCCGTCGGACAGCTACGTCGCGGACGTGGTGCGTTACCGGAGGGTGGTCCGGGGCGCGCTGGAAGCGGCACGAACGCCGGGGCGACTCGTGGTGCTGGGAATCCCACCGACGCGGCCAGAAACAGGATACGGCTACGTCGAAAAGGGCGATGGCTCGGCACGCGCGGACGGCATGACGGCGCACCAGGTAGCGCGGTTCACGGAAAAGCCCGACTTGGCGACGGCGGAACGTTACGCCCGTTCTGGAAAGTATTTCTGGAATGCCGGGATGTTCTTCTGGCGCGTTTCGACGTTTCTGGAGAATTTGCAGCGGTTTTTGCCTGAGACGCACGATGCGCTGCGCGAATTGGGGAAAAAGGTTGGCACGCGGCAGTATGCATCTGCGTTGAGACGCATCTATCCCGAGCTGGAGAGCATTTCGGTGGACTATGCGGTGATGGAACCGGCGACGCGGTTGCGCGCGCTGCCGCAGTCAGCTGTGAAACAGGAGGCTCAGGCGCCTGCCGTGTTCGTTATTCCAGCGAATGTTGGATGGAGCGATATCGGGTCTTGGGCTGCTGTTTATGAATTGTTGGCCGGAAAACCGGGAGCGAACGTAGCGGAAGGACCGTCGTTTACGCTGGATGCGAGCGGCAACTATTTGTGGTCGGCGAAGAAACTCGTGGCGGCAATCGGCGTGCGCGATCTGGTGGTGGTGGAAACGGATGATGCGTTGCTGATCTGCGCGCGGGAGCGATCACAGGACGTCAGCAAAGCGGTGAAGTGGCTCGAGGAACAGAAGCTGAAGAAACTGACCTAGCGGGCAAGCGGCACGACATCCGTACAGGCACCCTCTCCAAGGCATCTGCCGAAGTTCAGTTCTGGAAACATCCGTTTGTTCGGCAGCACATCGGAACTCAAATGCATCCAAAGTTTTGACAAGTTTATTGGTTCGGGGGCTAGTTTGCGTCTAAAATCTTCATACTCCCTGGCCATCGACAATCGGGCGTGTGTGTCTCCGCTTTCGACTTAGATTCCGATTTGCAGTTCCGATTATGATTCAAGGAGTGGAATGCGAATGTTGTGCCGTTCGAGCGGATATCGAGATGTGATGATGGCAATGTTGCGCCTGGGCGTAATCGTTGCGCTGACGGCTTTTGCAATGAGCTCGACGCGCGGGGATACGCCCGCGTTCGATCTGCTCGGTCCACATATTCAAATGACGGTTACGCGCGCGGGCAAGACGATGCCCGTATCTGAAGTGGCCAATTTGCAAGCCGGCGACCGCTTGTGGATTCACCCCGACTTTCCAAACAGCCAATCCGTCCATTACTTAATGGTTGTGGCGTTCTTGCGCGGTACGACGAATCCGCCCCCGGAAGACTGGTTCATTCGGGCCGACAGCTGGACGAAGAAAGTACGCCAGGAAGGAATCGTCGTCACCGTCCCTGAAGGAGCGCAGCAGGCGCTGCTGTTTCTGGCTCCATCAACCGGCGGAGACTTCGGCACGCTGCGATCGACGGTGCAAGGCAGGCCGGGCACGTTCGTCCGCGCCTCACAGGACTTGAATCAGGCTGGCCTGGACCGCACGCGACTGAACAAGTATTTGACTGAAGTGAGAGACGCGTCGGATTTGGACCCTGATGCGCTGAAGGAACGCACTGAAACTGTGGCGCGCACGCTGCACATCAAAGTGAACCAAGATTGTTTCTACAAGCCGGCGGAACAGCAAGCGCCATGCCTGCTGCAAAGCAGCGATCAGGTGGTGATGGACGATTCACACACGCAAACGATGGTGGCCGCCCTCACGTCGGGGCCATCGGCGGATTTGATCGGCGCCGTCAGCTCGACTCCGCTGGTGGGAGCGGTTTCATTCAGCCCGTACGTGGGAACGGTGCTGGATGTGGCGCGTCTGATGAGCAACTTGCATACAGCAGAGTATCAGTACATTCCGGCACTGGCGCTTCCTTCGAAGGAGCAGCTGAATTTGCGGCTTAATAGCCCGCCCTCATTCCGAAATCCGAAATCCGTGCTGGTTGTGGGCTTCCCTGCAGTCGAGTCAGCGCAGCTTCCTCCATTGCAAGCGGTGGACGCAAACCAGGTTTATTGCCTGCACAAATCTCCACTGATTCTGCCGACGAGCGGCGCGCCATTGGTGTTCGCGACGAATATGGCTCACGATTTCGTGCTTCGCGTGCCGGAACAAGCGGGGAAGACGATTGACCTTACTGCGACGCCCGATCCAGCGCGTGGAGGTTTCGTTATTAATACGCGTTCTCTTCCGGTGGACGCGATCGACGCCCAAGTAAAAGGCACGTTGTATGGCTACTGGGGATTTCAGCAATTTGAAGGGCCGAGTTTCAATCTTCGCGGCTCGCATGCGACGAAATGGACCGTTCCCGCAGCAGATCAGAGCGCGCTGGTGGTGGGGCGCGAGGATACATTGCATCTCCGGTCTGACTGCGCGGTGTGCGTCGAGAGCGTTACAACCCGCGATTCGCAAGGCGTTGAATTGAAAACAACGTGGAAACTGCTCAAACCGGATGAAATTGAAGTTAGCGTTCCACTCAAAGCAGAGCAGTCCGCCATGCTGACGTTTGCTGTGAACCAATACGGACTGAAGCGCCCAGATCAAGTTCCGCTGCTCGCGTATTCCGAAGCGGCGCATCTGAATCAATTCGTGATCGATTCCGGCGACAAGAGAGCAGTTCTCGTCGGTACCAGACTGGATCAGGTGAAGACGCTAAAGGTGGACGGAGTGGAGTTCATGCCCGGCACGCTGACGCGGGATGGGCAAATGGACCATTTGGTGCTCGCGTCGAACACAATTCCAGCGGACGCGCTTCAGCCGGAGCAGGATGTAACGGCACAGGTGTCACTGAAGGATGGGCGGACTCTGGATCTTCCGGCGAAGGTAAAGCCGCCGAGGCCCGAGGTTAGTCTGCTGAGCAAGAGTGTACGATCGGGAGCGATGGCATCGCCGATCCGATTTGCCAGCCAGGATCAACTCCCG
This sequence comes from Candidatus Acidiferrales bacterium, assembly GCA_050747085.1. Classification (GTDB taxonomy): domain Bacteria; phylum Acidobacteriota; class Terriglobia; order Acidiferrales; family UBA7541; genus Palsa-295. The sequence goes on along the minus strand of JBOGNK010000171.1, from coordinate 23,384 downwards.
CAGAACAGCGAATTGTCGTTTTTCCTGAAAACGGTGATGCCGAAGAGCTTTCCACGAAGCGAAAAAATCGAGGTCGCGACGAATGACGAATCGTTCGACGTAACGCTGAGCATCGAAGACGGCAGTCTGGTGCTACAGGACGCGCAGACCGTGCTGGCGACGCTTGATCCGGCTAAGAGTTTCGGGCCGTCGGCATTCGGAGCGCTGCAATTTCGGGCGGTCAGCGCGGACGGCGAGAAGGGCGATTGGCAGCCGCTCGCTAAACTGGTTCGTATTCCCGCTCTGAAAGAAATTCACTGCCCCGATTCGCCTGACAAACCTTGCACGCTGACGGGAACGAATTTGTTTCTTATCTACTCGGTTGCGTCGGACGCGCAGTTCACGCACGAAATGCCGGTGCCGCTTGGATTCGCAGATACCGGCCTTACGGTGCCGCGGCCGAACGGGACGCTGCTTTACATCAAGTTGCGGGATGATCCATCGACTGTGAACACGGTGGCGCTGCCTGTTTTGCCGGAGTAGCACTGCGGATTGGTCTGCGATTGCCCGTTGTGATTGCCGATGCAGTCGCCACGCGGCGCACTTCTCTGTCAAAATCGCATCGCTTATACTGCCGCCATGACTCAGATCAAGTTTGGCACAGACGGCTGGCGCGGAATCATTGCCGAGGATTTCACGCATGAGAACCTGCGGAAGGTGGCCCACGCGATCGCGCGTTACGTGATTCGTGCCGAGCGGCCAGAACGCGGCGTGGTGGTTGGCTACGACACGCGGTTTGGTTCGGAGCGTTTCGCGCGGGTGGCTGCCGATACGCTAACCGCAGCAGGAATCCCTGTTTCACTAGTAACGGACGCTTGCCCCACCCCCGCTGTTTCGTTGCTGGTGAAATTGCGCGAAGCGGCGGCGGGGATTCAGATCAGCGCAAGCCACAACCCCTATCAGTGGAACGGAGTAAAGCTGAAGGCGAGCTATGGCAGCTCCGCTTCGCCGGCGATTGTGGCGCAGGTGGAAGCCGAGTTGGCGAGAGTGCTTCGCGAAGGAGTACCGCCGCTCCCGCCGCGAGCCGACTTGCGGCAGTCAATCGATGCGCGCACTCCTTACCTGGAAAAGATCAGCGAGTTAGTCGATTGGGAGCGTTTGCGGAAAGCGAAACTGCGTTTCCTGGTCGATCCCATGCACGGTGCCGCACGCGGTCTGCTGTGCGAACTCTTCCGGCGGAATGGAATTGAGTGCGACGAGATTCGGGGAGCGCGAGATCCGCTTTTCGGCGGCGTAAATCCCGAGCCAATCGAGCCGCACGTCGAGGCATTGCGCCACGCGCTGCGTACCGGGAAATTCGACGCTGGATTCGCGCTCGATGGCGACGGGGACAGGATCGGCGCGATGGACCCCGACGGGACGTTCATCACCCCGCACCAGATTTTTTCGATTTTGTTCTGGCATCTGGCGGGCACGCGCAAGCTGACCGGCGACGTGGCGAAGACGTTCTCGACCACGAAGATGGTTGAAAAGATCGCGGCGAAATTCGGGCGCCAAGTCTTCGAAACGCCGATCGGGTTCAAGTACATCTGCGATCGTATGCTCGAGAACGACATTTTGCTCGGCGGAGAAGAAAGCGGCGGAATCGGGACAAAACTCTATCTACCGGAGCGCGATGCGACGGTGAACGCGCTGCTGCTGGCGGAAGTGATGGCCTGGCATGGCAAGTCGTTGAATGAACTCGTTCGAATGCTGCACCGCGAGTTTGGCGAGCATCACTACGGACGCGTGGACCTGTCGCTGAAACCGGGGCAAAAGGAAAAGGCAATCGACCTCTTTTCGAACGGCGAATTGAAAGGCGTGCTCGAATGGCGAGTCGAGCGGCGCGAAAACCTGGATGGCATCAAAGCGTACCTTGGCGACATTGGATGGGTGATGGTACGCGCATCAGGAACGGAACGCATGCTGCGCGTCTATTCGGAGACAATTCGGCCTGAAACGACGCGCCGCGTGCTCGACGAAGTGGTGACCATCGTGCGCGGACTCTGATATACCTGTGTTAGGACCGTTCGGCCAGACTGAAAGCACAATTTCAAGACAGGAAGGCACGATGAGGCGTCGACTGTACACGCTCGATGTATTTACAACCAAATCATACACAGGAAATCCGCTGGCAGTGGTGACGGATGGGGACGGCCTTTCGCAGTCGCAAATGCAGGCGATTGCGCGCGAGATGAATCTCTCAGAGACGGTGTTCGTGCAGAAGCCCACGAACAATCGCGCGCTCGCTCGGCTGCGAATTTTCACTACCATGACGGAGCTGCCGCTCGCAGGGCACCCCGTAATCGGCACGTGGTTCTTGCTTGCGGAACTCGGCGTGGTGCCGGCATCGCCGGAGGGTCGCATCCACATCTTGCAACAGACGGGCGCCGGGATCTTGCCGGTCGAGTTTGACTTTCGCGACGGCCGCCCGGAACTTGTGACGATGACCCAGAAAAATGCACGGTTTGCGACCGCAAAACTGAATCGCGCCAAGCTGGCCGATGCGCTGGGATTGAAGTTGAGCGATTTGCACCCGACGTTGCCGATCGAACGTGTTTCGACTGGGATTTTCAACTTGATGGTTCCGTTGAAGGAGCGCGCGACTTTGAAGAAGATTCGGATGAACATGCGGGCGCTGGCAGAGCTGCTTTCGACGAGCGCGTCGGTGGCTTATTGTTTTGCGCTGGGGCCTTCCGGCCGGGCGTTCGCGCGAGGCATGCTTCCCTGGGGAATCATCGAAGATCCCGCGACGGGGTCGGCAGGAGGGTCGCTTGGGGCATACCTGGTGCAGCATGGAAAATTGAAGGCGGGCGAGACGCTGGTGATTGCTCAGGGAGTGGAGATGGGGCGACCGAGTGAGATTCAAGTCGAGATTGCCGCTGACCGAGGACGGTTGGTGCCTAAGGTGAGCGGATCAGCGGTTCGGATCCTAGAAGCTCATATCGACGCTTGAAGCAAGCTCGACAGGCGAAGGCCTGCTTCAGTTGAAAGACAGTTTCTTCAGCACCGCATCGAGGATGCCGTTCAGAAACGCGGGCGCTTCATCTGAGGAGAATTTCTTCGCCAATTCCAAGGCTTCGTCGATTACCACTTTGGGGGGCGCAGTGCCGAAGCGAAATTCGTAGATCGCAAGACGCAGAATGCTTTTGTCGATTGACGCCAGGCGGTCGAGCCGCCAATTCTCCGAAAGCTCCGAAATCAACGCGTCCGCGGCGTCCGTTTGTGTGACCGCGCCGACAAAAAGTTCGTGCGCGAATTTGCGAGTAGGCTCTGCCGCGCGCGCCGTTTTCCAAAAATGCTGTTCGATGCGACCGGGACTCTGGCGGGCCATGTCCCACTGAAACAGCATTTGAAGGGCAAACTCACGCGATTTGTGGCGAAGGGTCATATATGCGATCCGCTTTGCGGCTGGAACGGCAACCAAGTGCTGACTCCTCGCCACCGCTGCGAGCATTCCGCTTCGCCGATTAGAGTGATTGCGCCCAGCTTCGCTTGGGATGACAACAATGGCGTAGACGCGCTCTCCCTTGAAGTGACGTTGAGGTAAGAAACCATATCAACGGCGCGACGAGCGGCGATCCGACTCACGCGGCGCGGAATTCTTCGCCAGTTTGCGCACCAGGTGCGCCATTTCGATGGCGCTGAGTGCGGCGTCGTAGCCTTTGTTGCCATGTTTGAGTCCAGCGCGGTCGATTGCCTGTTCGAGCGTATCGCAGGTAAGAACGCAAAACGCCATAGGTATGCCACTGTCGAGCTGCGCGAGCTGGATCCCCCTCGCGGTTTCTGAAGCGACATGATCGTAGTGCGACGTTTCGCCACGAAGAATGCAGCCGATGCAGATTATGGCGTTGCAACGCCCAGTAGCGGCCAGATTCTTGGCTGCAATCCCGAGTTCGAACGAGCCCGGCACACGAACGACTTCGATTTGTCTCTCCTTGGCTCCGGCCTGTTCGAGGGCGTCGATTGCGCCCGCGAGAAGCCGGTCGGTAATGAACTGATTGAACCGGCTAGCAACGAGGCCGAAGTGAAACCCCGCCGCACTGAGGCCTCCGCGTGTTTCGGATGGCTTGAGCGTCATCAGCGTCCCTGAAATTTGGCAGGGCGCTTTTCGAGAAACGCGCGCGTGCCTTCACGCATGTCGTCGGTGGCGCAGCACAACCCGAACAGCGTCGCTTCAAGAAACAGACCTTCTTCCTGGCTCATTTCCATTCCGTGTTCGACCGCTTCCATCGCGTACTTCACAGCCAGAGGCGCATTCGCGATGATCTTGCGCGCAATCGACTCGGCCGTGGCGAGGAGTTCGGCGGGATCCGTAACGCGATTCACTAGACCGATGCGCAACGCTTCCTCGGCCGCGATCATTTCACCGGCAAGAATCAATTCGTGCGCCACGCCTTTTCCGCAGAGCCGCGCCAGGCGCTGCGTGCCACCGTATCCGGGCAAAATGCCGAGTTTCACCTCGGGTTGGCCGAGCTTCGCATTGCGGCTGGCGATCCGCATCGTGCAAGCCAGTGCCAGCTCGCAGCCTCCGCCAAGCGCGAAACCGTTGATCGCGGCGATCGATGGCTTGCCGATCGTTTCGAGGCGGTGAATGATTTCCTGACCGTACAGCGAGAACTCCTTACCGTCGACAGGCGTGCGCTGCGCCAACTCGTTGATGTCGGCGCCGGCAATGAAAGCCTTTTCGCCCGATCCTGTGAGAATCAGGACGCGAACGGCGTCGTCGTTGCGGGCGGCATTGAGGCAATCGCCGAGCTCGTCCATCGTTTTGCGATTCAGCGCATTCAGCACGTTCGGGCGGTTGAACGTGATGCGCGCGATTTGATCTTTCACGTCGTAGAGCAAGTTGTCATACGCCATGTCATCTCACCGTCTGAAAAGCATTCGAGAACGAGAAAATCGCCAGGGAAAGCTGTCCGGCAAACGCAGGTACACGCTGTAAACGTTTAGCTCAACTGCATTGGCTTCGGCTTCGCCGGATCGCCGTAATCATAAAAGCCGCGCCCAGTTTTTCGGCCGTGCCAGCCCGCGAGCACCATACGTTTCAGAAGCGGCGGAGGCGCGAACCGCTTTTCCTTAAACTCGTCGAACATGATATCCGCTATGTAGTAGGTAGTATCGAGGCCCACGAAATCAAGCAGCGTCAGCGGCCCCATTGGATGACCACATCCAAGCTTCATGGAATTGTCGATATCCTCTATCGATCCGACACCCTCTTCCAGCGCGCGCACCGCATCGAGAATGTATGGCACGAGCAGCCGGTTGACGATGAATCCAGTGCGGTCCGTGGTGCGCACGGGCGTTTTCCCCAACTTCGCGGCGAATGCCAGCGCGTCGTCATAGGCCTTCGGATCCGTCGCGATCGTGCGAATCACTTCCACGAGCTTCATTACCGGAACAGGGTTGAAGAAGTGCAGGCCGAGAAAACGATCGGGCCTCTGCGTGAACGTCGCCATTTCCGTGATCGACAGCGAAGATGTGTTACTCGCAAAGATGCTGTTCTTGGGGCAAATCTTATCGAGCGCAGACCACAACTCGCGTTTTGCCGGCAACTGCTCGATGATGGCTTCGACGATCAGATCGCAACCCTTCAGATCATCGAGGTTCGTTGTGCCGCGGAGCCGACCGCGGGCCTGATCCCGATCGCAAGCGTTGATCGTGCCTTTCTCAACCAGCCGAGCGAGATTTTTCTCTATCGATTTGAGGCCTTTTTCAACAAGCTGCTCTGAGACTTCACGGACAACAACCGGATAGCCAGCCTGCGCTGCCACCTGAGCGATCCCCGAGCCCATCAGGCCACACCCGACGACTCCCACTTCTTCGATCGGCATTCACTTTCTCCCGGCAAACAGAACGATTGCGAATAGTAAGGGTACGGGAAAAATCAGTTTGATGCCACTCAGAGCGAAGCGGCCGGGCTTTCTTCAAGCGGGTGCGGATTCGACGATCATAGCGATGCCCTGGCCCCCGCCGATGCAAGCGCTAGCGACGCCATACCGAGCGCCGCGCCTGCGCAGTTCCAGCAGCAGCGTCAAGACGAGCCGAGTACCCGTGGCACCCAGCGGGTGTCCGAGGGCGATCGCGCCGCCGTTCACGTTAGTCTTGTTGCGGTCATTGCCGAGCAGTTTCTCGACCGCGAGGTACTGTGCTGCAAACGCTTCATTGATTTCGATCAAGTCGATCTGGTCAAGTTTAAGATTCGCGAGAACGAGTGCTTTCTTGATCGCCGGAACGGGCCCGATGCCCATGATGCGCGGCGGAACTCCGACTGCCGCCCAAGAAATAATCCGTCCAAGGGGTTGCCACCCGCGGTCTTTTGCGATCTTCGCGTGCGTTAGAACAACTGCCGCACCGCCATCGACAATGCCGCTCGCGTTTCCAGCGGTGACGATTCCGTCTTTGCGGAACGCGGGCTGCAAAGATTGCAGAACCTCCATCGTTGTCTCGGGCCGGCGATGATCGTCGTGTGATACGGTGATTGTCTTCTTGCCCTTTTTCACTTCGACGGGAACGATTTCGTCTTTCATGCGGCACGCGCGAAAAGCGGCCTCTGCCGCCTGCTGGCTGCGCAGAGCGTACTCGTCGCATGCCTGGCGTGTGATGCCCTGCTCAGCAGCAAGATTTTCGGCCGTTTCGGACATGCTGAAGCCGCAATAGCTATCAAAAAGTCCGGAGGCGAGCGAATCTTCCAGCTTGCCCTCGCCCAGCTTAAAACCCGTTCGCGCACCACGAATGACGTGCGGCGCTTGCGACATGTTTTCCATTCCGCCGGCCAAAACGAGCTTGGCTTCTCCGAGCAAGATGCGCTGAGCCGCCTGGCTGATCGATTCAATGCCCGAGCCGCACAAACGGTTCACGGTGACGGCGGGAACCTCTTCAGGCAATCCTGCTTTGAGGCCCACGTGACGCGCGCCGTAGAGCGCATCAGCGCTGGTTTGCATGACGTTGCCAAAAACGGCGTGGTCGAAGCCGGCCGGATCAACGCCTGAACGGCGAATTGCTTCACGGCCTGCCGCAGCTGCCAAGTCGATCGCCGTCGTCGAATCGAACGCGCCCATGTAACGGCTCATTGGCGTACGGGCACCGGCGAGTATGACGACATCGTTGACGAACATGATTGGACCTCCGCAGAAGTGGCGAGCGCAGAAAAGTCGCGCCTAAAGAATAATCTTACTCCAGGTCAGGGAGTTGCAACGGCGACGAGCGCGTCTCCGCCGCGCTGGCGGGCTTCTTCGAGGCCCGATTCCGCGCGATTGATGAATTCGGTGACACAGTCCTCGGTATCATCACCGGGGCGAGATGCCGATTCGGCAGCCACCGCGCTTACCGTCAGATCGTTCGCCCACGAGGGCCTGACTGCTGCGGCGGCGCGGCGGAGTTTTTCTGCAATGGACTGTGCGTTCTGCACCGAAGTGCCTGGAAGGATGAACGCCAGCGACCATGCGGTGTATTTCACAATCAGGTCGGTCTGGCGGATCGAACCCGCGAGCGTTCGAGCCAGCTCTTCGAGATAGCGTTCAACGACGGCGTCGCCGTGCTGGCGCAGCATTTCGCCTCCACGATCGGCCTGCAGGATCACGAGTGAAAGCGGCGTTCCCTGCGAACGGGCGCGGTTTGCTTCCGAAACGAGGCAATCGAGGTACGCACCGCGATTCAGGATGCCCGTCTTTTCGTCCGCGACCGAAAGCGATCGTACGAGCGAACGCAATCGTGTGTGATTGACGGAGATCAGGAGTTGGTCGGCGACTGCCTGCAGGAAGAAACTCTCATTCGGCTTCCAGGCACGCGCCTTTGCATCAGCAGCGATCAAGGCGCCGGCCTGCGACTGGGTGTCTTTGTCCGTCAGGATGACGCCCAACGCAGATTCCATGCTCAATTCGCCTAGTACGGGAGACGAGGCCGCATGCAGCTCGACGCCACCCAGCGCATCGGGGACGGATTTAGATACGGCGGATGCGATCGAAGTAATTCGCGGCGTAGTGGCCGGAGAGATTCCAGGACCGGAGTATTCCGCCGTCGTCTGTCCGGATTCCAACGGCGAACCGATTGCGATTAGACAGCGCGTTACGCCTAGATATTTCCCTATTTCCGCCGCTGTCGCTGCAAGAACTTCCTGCGGTGTCGCCTGGCGGTACATCATCCGATTGATTTCGGCGATGGCGGCGAGATCCCTATGCATTTCCGCTGCGGAAGCGGAGGGAACGGATGGCGGAGGCGCAGTGACAACGGCGGCAAGCGGTGGCGGCGCAGGAGCCGTAACGGTCGCCAATGGGGCCGGCCTGCGAGACTCGTCTTTAGGCCACCAGTTAGCGCGCTCATATACGGTGCGCAAGCGCTCGTTCTTTTCATCTTCGCCGGGAAACTGCTCGGCGATATGTTCGAGGCGCTCGATCGCCTTGGACTGCAATCCATACTGCAGAAAAATTTCGACCTGCACGATCAAATCTTCGAGTGCCTGCTGACCGCGCTGTTCTTCGTTAACTGCAGCGGGCGAGGTAGTCTCAGCCCCGGCGCCCGAAAAACCGCCACCTCGCGGTGAAACGTTTGAAGCTTTGGCCGCGCGCCCGACAATCGCTTGCAGGAAACCAGGATCTGCCTTCCCTTGCAGTTTTTCGATTCGCTCGTGGTTGCGATAGTCGTACGGATCGATGTCCACCAGCTTATCCAGCGCATCGCAGGCCTCTTTCACTCGGCCCGCGCCGAGATAGAGGTCGAACAGACGCACAAGGGCGTCGAAATATTTCGCCTCGCGGTTCAGACCCTCGCAGATTTTCGCGATCGACTCCGCGACCCGGAGAGAATCGGGAAACTCAGCAGAGATTTGGTCCAATTGCGCGGCGAGCTCGATCTCTTTGTGCGCTCGGGTCATCCGGTCTTTCAATTGGATGAGGATCGCGGCAGCCTTATCATCCTGGGCGACCAGCGCATAAGCCCGAACCAGATCAAACAGCTTTTCGAAGCCCCCCGGCTTTTCCTCGTAATAAGCGTCCAAAACGGTGCGAGCCTCATCGAGCCGGTTGGTGCGCAAGAGCGCATCGCCAAACAATGCAAGGAAGGCAGTGTCCTTCGCATCGGGCGAAAAAGGTTGCAGCAATTGAACAGCGGCTTCGGCGTCGCCCTTTCTCAGCTTGGCATCCGCACAAAGGAAGGCGGCAGTGCGATCGTCAGGAGAGAGTTCATGCGCGCGGCTGAAATATCCCAGAGCATCGTCAAGCGCTCCTGCGGCGAGGATTAGCTGGCCTGTGCGAATGTAGCTTCGCGTCGCGAGATCGATATGCCCGAGGTTCGCCGCGAATTCAGCTAGAGCGGAATGCCGGGCAGAATTTTCCGGATCGAGCAGAGCGACGCTCTCGTAACAGGCCAAGGCTTCCACTTCGCGTTGCTGCTGCTGGAAGAGCGCGGCTGCGCTCTGGAATTGTTCTACGGCTTCGCCGCCGCGGTTCTGCTTCTGCAGGAGCATGGCGTAGCGCATCAGACGGTCGGCCGGTTGAGGAAATGGTTTCAGGAATCGACTGAAGATCGCGCCGGCTTTGGTCGCGTCCCCCGCGTCGAGGAGCTTATCGAACTGAGTACCATAGTAGTATGCCGCGCGAGCTGGATCGCCCAAGCGGGTGTACAAATCCGGAAGAGCTTGAACCGCTTCCTGATTGGAAGGCATCTCCGCGAGAACAGCCTGATAGTCGCTCACGGCCTCGCGAAGCTTGTTCTTTTCCAGACTTCGTCGCGCCCGTTCTAGACGTTTGGTGATTTCTGAGGCCATTCAGGGTTCCGGCGTCCGGGCGTGATGGGAAGCTCATGGCATGCGTGTCAGCGACGACAAGGCGCTGAAGCGAGTAGCGCATGGGACCGGCGCGCGGGGACGTGCCAATCCAATATATCGGAGCGCGCGGCATCGCTCAAATCGAAGTTCGTGGCGCAGCGCCAAAGGTTAACGTCACTGCTTGGCTGATTGGCTCTTCAACAGATCCAGCCGATCGTCGGTTCAGCTTGCCCGTCAGCGTGCGACTTGTCCACGCATTCCAGTCACCCTCTCGCGCATCGAGCGCAGGGTCATGCCGCTTCGCACGAGTGCGGCAAATCCCAGAAACACGAACGGAAGCGTCAACGCGAACCAAGCGAAGAAGGAAAAGCCCGCGGCCGTTGTCTTATCTACGCCAAAAATCGTCACTCCCAGGACGCAAAAGAACTGATACGAACCGACATTGGCTGGTGCATTGGGGAGCGACACGCCAAGATTGATGATCAACAGCACCACGACAGAAGCGGTAAAAGAAAGTGGCAAGGGATACGACCGTATCAGCGCCCACAGCGCTAGCACCTGGCAAGCAGGCATGGCTATTGAGGCCAAGACAGCCGGATAGAAGCTCGGGGCCGTGCCCATCGCGTGCAGCCCTGTCAGTGCGCCCATAATTCTTCCGGGCACGTATTTGCGCTCGGCCGGCGTCTCGCCGGGTTCGCCGAGCTTGAATTCGATGTAAAAGATCAACACGACGATAATCGCCACGACCGCAAGCGTCACAACCCCCAGGATGTCCGCGGCTCGCTTGAAACGCAGGGGCAGCTCGACGTAAAGCGAAACAACGCCCAGAGCTGCCGTCGCGATCACGAGATCGATCAATCGTTCGACACCAACCGAGCCAAAAACGCGCCCTATCGTGATCTCTTCCTGGCTCGATATCAGATAGCTGCGCAGAACCTCGCCGGGACGCAACGGGAATACAAGATTCGCAAACAATCCGGCAAAAACGGCTCGGATCGTCCGCGTTAGGGGAATCTTTCGAAACGGCACCATCAGAAATTTCCAGCGCAGGGCCTGGAAGCCATAGCTCAAGACGTCGAATACCATGCCCAGCAGCACCCATCGCCAGTCGACCGACTCCATTTGGCGCAGCGACTTGACGATGTGAAAATCGTGCAGAACCCAGACGAGCGAACCGATCGCGAGGCTGTAGCCGAAAACGGAGAGGATTGTCGATTTTCGATTTCGCAAGCTCTTGAAAAAACCGCCCAAGCTGATCAAGCGATTGAACCCCGTTTCGCGAACTGGAATGAACGAGTGGGCCTTGCCGCTGTTCCGGCGCTTCGACTAGAGTCAGCCCTGTCCTCTGCACGGAGCAAGACAGGGACACAGCTACGCGCGGCAGGTGGATCGCCTTCCCTGCCGCCGACGCGCCGTCTTACCCAACCGTTTGCACATAGACAAGTCGGAGGAGGCGGCAAGTCGTCAAGGTCGCCAAGGGCCTAGTTCTCTCGCCAATGAAAAGAGGCTGCGGGCGAGGTTTCCGATACGATTCCTGGCCGAACCATGAGCCGGGCCGAAACGCTCCGAAACCGGCTAAAGCCTACGATAACACCGGGATTCAAGCAATCCGGGAGTTCCACTGGATCGCGAGAGCCGGAACACCTACAGCGAAGTTCTACTGATGGCGCCTTCCGAATACCGTAGCGTGTCGGACTGGGTCAGTTTGAATTTTGACTGCTTGTGTCACGATCGAAAAAATCCAAACTGACCCTGTACGCCTGCCTCGAAGGATTGGCAATTGGATCGGCTATACTGATACGATTGAATTTCGAATTTTCTGCGCTGTGTCGTCGATCGCGAATTGGCTGGCCGACCGCCAGCCCGCACGCGGCAGCCTACCGCCTGAATGAAGGGAGAAACATGCCGGAAGAAAGTAAGGAAGAACTGCTGGCCCGCATCGCCGACCTGGAACGGCAAGTGGGAGGCCGAAAACGTGGCAGCGTGGAATTTCGAGTGGGGGAAAAGGGCGGGGTCAGCGTGTACGGTCTTGGGCGGTTTCCTGTCACACTCTATTACGAGCAATGGATCCGGTTGCTTGATTCGGCTGACAGCCTTCGCAGCTTTCTTGAGGAAAACAAGCATCGATTGAAATTGAAAGATGCGGCGAATGGCTGATTCGATTCGGCTGAGGCCCGCACCTCTGCAAAATGGGCTTCAGTATCGAGGTTCGGCATCGAAAAGCATTTTGGGTTCCCATGTCTGGGCCCGTTGTTTCGGCACCCAATTTAGGAAATAGATGGATCCGCAGTTCATCCGCAACTTCTGTATCATCGCGCATATCGATCACGGCAAGTCAACGCTTGCCGACCGTCTGCTCGAGTTGACCGGCGCACTCACGCAGCGCGAGATGACGTCTCAAGTGCTCGACTCGATGGACCTCGAGCGGGAGCGCGGCATCACGATCAAGGCCAAGAGCATCCGCTTGCATTACACTTCGCGCGCCGGCCACGAGTATCGGCTGAACTTGATCGATACCCCGGGCCATGTCGATTTTTCGTATGAAGTTTCGCGAGCGCTGTCGGCCTGCGAAGGCGCTCTGCTGGTGGTAGACGCCAGCCAGGGCGTCGAAGCGCAGACCGTCGCCAATGCGTTCCTCGCCTCGCGCCACAATCTCGAAATTATTCCAGTGATCAACAAGATTGACTTGCCGGCTGCACAGTCCGAACGGTCGAAGGAGCAAATAGAAAATGTACTAGCCATTCCCGCCGAAGACGCGCTGCTGATCAGCGCCAAGAGCGGTCTCGGCGTTGAGAACGTTCTGGAAGCGATCGTCAAACGCGTCCCTCCGCCAAAAGGCTCCGCCGAATCTCCACTGCGAGCTTTGATTTTCGACTCCTGGTTCGACTCGTATCGCGGCGCTGTAGTGCTTGTGCGCGTCATGGAGGGCTGCGTCAAGCCGCACATGAAGATTCGTCTTTGCGCGAACAATGAAGTTTATGAAGTTGAAAATCTGGGCGCGTTGACGCCCAAGCCGGTTGTGCTAGAGGAACTCGCCGCCGGCGACGTCGGGTTCATCATCGCCAATATCAAACGAGTCGCCGATGCGCGCGTGGGCGATACCGTTATTGAAGCGGACCGTGCCGCACTGCCTCTGCCGGGCTTCGAAGCCATCAAGCCAATGGTGTTCGCCGGCCTCTATCCGGTGAACGCGAGCGATTACGAAATGCTGCGCGACGCACTCGAGAAGCTGCAGCTCAACGACGCTGCGTTCTTCTACGAACCAGAAACCTCCGTGGCATTGGGCTTCGGCTTCCGCTGCGGCTTTCTGGGCTTGCTGCACATGGAAATCGTTCAGGAGCGGCTTGAGCGCGAATTCAACATCGACTTGATCACGACAGCGCCCAGCGTCGAATATCAGATCACCACCACGACAGGGGATGTCAATGAGGTGGACAATCCGACGAAATTTCCCCCGCCTACTTCCATCGCAAAAATTGAGGAACCTATTCTCACGGCGATGATCATTACCTCGGAAGAATCAGTAGGCGCCGTGCTGCAACTTTGCGAAGAGAAGCGCGGCGTGCAGAAAAAATTCGAATATCTCTCGCCGACACGAATCATGCTGACCTACGAGATGCCGCTCAACGAGATCGTTCTCGACTTCTACGACCGGCTAAAGAGCGTTTCTCGCGGATATGCATCGCTCGATTATCACTTGTCGGGTTATCGAGAGTCCGACCTCGTAAAGCTTGACGTGCTCGTGGGAGGAGAACCGGTGGACGCGCTGACGATTGTTTGCCACCGCGATCAGGCGTACGAGCGCGGGCGCGAGCTGGTGGCGCGTCTTCGTAAATTGATTCCCCGACAGATGTTCTAAGTTCCACTACAGGCGGCGATCGGCAGCCGCGTCATCGCACGCGAAAACATCAGCGCGATCCGGAAGAACGTCCTCGCCAAATGCTACGGCGGGGATATTACGCGGAAGCGCAAACTGCTGGAAAAGCAAAAGGAAGGCAAGAAGCGTATGAAGCGAGTCGGCCGTGTCGACATTCCTCAGGAAGCCTTCCTGGCGGTACTGAAAGTTGCCGGCGGCGACGAAGACTAGCTCTTGTTGCATTGCAAGCTATCGGCCGCTCTAAACTCGCAGAAACGACTATGACCAAAACTAAGCTTCGTAGCAGCAAGAAAGGGCAAAGAATCAGTATCTAGCTCACCGTCGAGGAATACGAGCGATGCTCGAAGGCCTGGAAGAGCTGGGCCGTCCGCGCCCACGATTCCGCCAAGAGTTCCGGCGAGACACGGTTCCCCTTTGAACAGGTGTCCGTCAAATCGTGAGCGTGGGCCATCGTCGCGAAGTCTATCGGTAATCAGAAGCTCCCACATCTCTTCGTCTTTCGCCACCCGAAAGGTTGTCACAAATTCTTCTTGCGATGAACGGTGGCATCGAGTTGACCTCGCGCCAGCCGCACGGAAATGTCGTCGCCCTGCGCAACCTGCTCAGGCGAGCGCAACACTCTGCCTGACGCGTCATAAGCGATGGCATATCCTCGCTCAAGCAACTGATACGGGCTGCGCTCCTGCAGTTGGATGGCGACGGATTCCAGGCGCCGTTTTCGCGCGACCAGAAACCTGTCCATTCGCACGATGAGATCGGCGGAATTTTTCTCCCATCGCCGCTGCAATCGGCTTACCCGCGCCCGCAAGTCCGTGCGTGCGAGACGGAAGCGCAACGATTCGAACCCGCGATGCTTGCGAGTTACCAGCCGGTCGAGCCACGCACGCAGCCCGGCACGCGATTGTTCGATGCGTTGTCGCAGTGCAACAGCGCGCGCCCGCAAATCGAACGCGGCAATTTTCGTCTCGGCCCGTGTCAGCCGCTGCCTGCCACTTGCCAGCTTTAGCCGCAAGACATCCCCCATCACGCCGGAAAGATCGTCGATCCGGTGACCACGACGGCGCAGAAGCATTTCGATTTGCCGGAATCCGCGATGCGTCTCCAGATCACGGACCCGGTGCCGCCACTCGGAAAGTACGAAGCGGACGCGCTGGATGATCCTGCGCTGGTGCTCCGCGATATGCCGTTCAAACTCGTCGCGTGACCGCACCACGATTTCGGCTGCGGCTGAAGGCGTAGGTGCGCGCAGGTCGGCAGCAAAGTCCGCAATGGTGAAGTCCGTCTCATGGCCAATGCCTGTAATCACCGGAATTGCCGAGTTCGCAATCGCCCTGGCGACCGGTTCCTCGTTGAACGCCCACAAGTCTTCGAGGGATCCGCCGCCGCGTGCGACGATCACGACCTCAGCAAACTTCACCTGGTTGAAGTAGCGCAACGCTCGCGCGATTTCCGCTGCTGCTCCATCGCCCTGAACGTTCACCGGATAAATCTGGAGGTGAAGGTTCTTAAAGCGCCGGTTCAGGACGCGCAGCATGTCGCGAATCGCAGCGCCCTTCGGCGAAGTGACCACTCCGATGCAGCGCGGCAGCACAGGGAGCGGCTTCTTGCGCGAAGCGTCGAATAAGCCTTCTTCCTGCAGCTTTTTCTTAAGTTGTTCGAAGGCCAACTGCAGCGCGCCGAGGCCAACCGGCTCGATATGGCTGACGTAGATCTGGTATTCGCCTCGGAGTTCGTAGACGCTGATCGATCCTCGAAGAGTCACGTGCAGGCCATTGTCCGGACGGAACTTGATTCCGCGAAGCTGGTCGCGAAAACAGACGCATCGGATCTGCGCGCTCGGGTCTTTCAAGGTGAAGTAAAGATGCCCCGATTGCGCAGGCCGGTAGTTCGAGACTTCCCCCTCGACCCACACGTCCGGGAAATGGCCTTCGAGCAGATTCCCGATCTGCTGCGTCAGCTCGCTGACCTTCCAGACATGCCTTTGCGGCACCAGATCGAAGAGTGAAGCTTGCCCCATGCGGATCGTTAAACCGGAAGGCGTTCCGGCGTTCTCCTTACCGTCGAAAGATATTTACAATCCACAAAATCAACGTCAGCAGCACACTGAGAACGATGCACGTCAGAATCGGAAAATAAAAGCTGCCATGGCGCCCATGATACGCGATGTCACCCGGCAATCGTCCCAGGCGGAACGGCACTCTTCCGCCAAAAACGAACCAGGCGCCCACCGCTGCCAGACACAGTCCGGCAACGATGAGGAGCTTGCCAAGTTCCCGAAACGGACTCATTTTAGGGGATTCATTGTACGCTGACGCAATCGAACTGGCAGAATATCCAGTTGCTGAGCGTTCAGGTTTTTAGCCGGGCTCGTGGGGATTATGCGTGTGCGGCGCGGCCTTGCACGATGGGGCGATCGCCCGCCGGACATGGAGTGCCATTATGTCCCGTGAGCAAGTGTTTGATCAGAGCGTCGATTCTGCGGTGGCATTCACGGCTCAATTCGGCGTCTTCGTTGACTGTAAGATCCTTGGCCCGGCGAATCTTCTTCGCATCCAGAAGCGCAGCCGCAGCTTCGCGCCGGAAGTGATCGAGTTCCGCGCACTTCACAATTCTTGCCATGTATGTTTGGATTCTATCCAGTGGCTCGACGCAGGCAAGAGTACTTCCGTACCGTTAACCAGCCAGTTATCAGGGGGCGTCGGATTTCCGAAACGTAAGGGAATGCGATGGAGACGCGGGAGGCGAAAGGAAAAAGAAAGAGGCGCGCGGAGAAAGCACGAGCGCCCCCTCCCTTTAATAGCGCGCTCGAAGCGCGCCTACTGCGTTAAGGTAAACCTACCCTCACTGGATCACCTCCTTCTCGGCAAACCTGCCGATATCGACGAGAAGTCGCATGTGTCGAGTATAACGCGGTATGAGGAAAATTTCAGACCACAAGAAGCGCAAGAGCAAAGAGCGGGCATGATCGTGAAGCGTGTCCCCTGAGCGCGCGCGCACAATCGGTAGATCAAGAGCTAAGCCTAGTTGTATCAGTGTTTGGAGAGGGCGATGCAGGTCGTACTCTCGATGTGGCCTCGCACAGGAGCAGGTTATGCGTTTCTGTGAAAGTCGTTGTGGCTGCCGCTCGCGAAGCTCGAAAATAGAGCTATCTAAGGGGATGTTCGATAATGGGAAGTTGTCGGCGGCAATGCTCACAAACGGGCAGTCGTTACGTCTATTATGGGCGTAGGGCGCAGGGCGGGGAAAACAACAGATAGGTCGTTGGTAAACCTGCTGGCGTCAGGCAGCACGAGTAGGGACACCATGGGGATGAGCGTCGCGCTCGACGGAGATGCGCGCCAGGCAGCGGCGGTGAAGCTCGAAGAAGAGCACAGCCTGATACGAAGGGCGCAGGCGGGCGACCCTCTGGCGTTCGAGGATCTGGTTGCCCGCTACGACAAGGACGTGCTGCGCCTGGCGATGAATCTGGTGCGGCGTCCGGAGGACGCGCCGGACATCTACCAAGAAAGCTTCCTGCGCGTTTACCGGAACCTTCACCGGTTCCGGTTCGAGTGCACGTTCTACACGTGGCTCTACCGGGTGGTCACGAATGTGGCGCTGGATCATTTGAGGCGACGGTCGAGCCGGCGCGAAGATCAGGCACCCGCGATTGATGAGCCCGATGGAACGACGCGCGACTTCTTCGACCGTCAGCCGGAACAGAGCGCGGCGGGGAATCCGGAACGGGTGGTGTTGGGTAAAGAAGTGCGGGAGCAAATCGCAGAGGCGATGAAGCGGCTTTCGCCTCGCGAACGAATGGTTTTTGAGATGAAGCATTATCACGGCATGAAGTTAAGGGCGATCGGCGATTTACTGGGGACGTCGGAGGAGACGGCAAAGAACTCGCTGTTTCGTGCGACGAAGAAATTGCGGGAAACGCTGAACTTCATGAGATAAAGCGAGCGTTGCATGGACAAAATTTTTCACGGTTCCGACGAGGACGCAGCGGGTTGGTGTGCCGACTGGGAAGCGCTGCTGACCCTGTTCGCGGTGGGCGAAGAGCTGGATCCGGCGGAAGAAGCTAACGTTACCGAGCATCTGGCGCACTGCGGAAATTGCAGAGCGGCGCTGGAACGCGAACGCGCTCTGCTGAACAGTCTGGCAGAGAATCGCCTGGAGCCGGATGTTGCACTACTGGCGAGCTGCCGCGCGAATCTGAGAGACGCGCTGGACCGCCAAGAAGAGCAGCGTTGGTGGCGGAGGAGGATCGGCACAATTGTTCCGATCAACTGGATATCTCCGAGGCCCGCGTGGAGCGCGGCGCTGCTTTTGCTGCTTGGATTCTCGGCGGGCATCTTCGGGCCGAGACTATTGGAGCATCACCCGCAGCCCGTTGCGCAGAACACACCTTCGTCAGCCGCCGTAAACGCCATTTTGAACCCGGACGCGGATGCCTCCCATGCAAATGAACCCGGCGATTCTCCGCTGACCGCACTCGATCTGCGCACCGCAGACGTTTCGGGGATCAATGTGATTCCAGCCGGAACGGGGGAGCCGCCGGAAGTTCAACTGCAGTTGAACCAGCATCAGCCGGTGACCGTGCAGGGTACGGTGGATAACAACGACGTAAAGCGGTTGCTGATGTATGTGCTGGACAACAGCAACCGTTTCGATCCGGACGTGCGAATCAATGCGGTAGATCTGCTGCGCGCGAAAACGGATGATCCGGACGTCGAGTCCGTGCTTTGTCGCGCGGCGCACAGCGACCGGAACACGGCGGTGAGGCTGAAGGCTCTAGAAGCGCTTAACGGAGCAGAGCCGCAGGGACTCGTACGCCAGACGCTGCTCGACGCGCTGAACGATCAGAATCCGGGCGTACGGATTGAAGCGATCAATGCACTGCAGTCGATGGCGGCGAGGGGGCAAGTGGTCTCGGACGGCCACATGCTATCGGTGTTGCGCGATCGGATGTTGAACGATCCAAATACCTATATTCGGATGCAGAGCGCCGCTGCGTTCCGCGATCTTGGTCCGCGGCAGAAGTTCTGATGATGCAGTCCCCTTCCAGCCTGCGGCTGTCGCGTATGCGAAGCGGCATACGTAAGGCATGTCTCGCCGACTTTTCATTCTCCCCTGTCGTTCTCGTGCTGGTGTTCGTTGCCGCAGCGATTCCATTGGCCGCGGCGCCGCAGCACGGACAGTCCCAGGGCCAGACCAGCGGCACCCGCGTCACGTCGAACCTTAGCGGCAGCGTCGCGACACATGACGGCGGGCGACTGCACGTCTTCACACCGTTGGGCAACATAGTCATCCATACGCGAAACTCCGGGAAAGTCGATTATTCCGTACGCATCGAGGCCGACGGAGCTCGTGACGTAGCTACAGAACTGCTGAAGCAATTTCGCATATACGGACGCGAGCTTCCCGATGGCGTGTCAATCAAGGCGGTAGCGGGCGGGCAGCAATGCTGCGGCCGGCTCTGGGTGACGCTCACATTGAATATCCCGAAGGATTACAGCCTCGATGTGTCGACCGGCGGCGGAAACATCCAAACGGACGACATTGATGGGCGAGCGACGCTGTATACGGCCGGCGGGAATATTGCGGCCGGAAACATCGGAGGGCCGGCACGACTCGTCAGCGAAAGCGGCGGGCACGTCTCGGTGCGGAATGTGGCGGGGAATCTGACCGCAAATACGGGCGGGGGGCACATCACTACAGGAGCTATTGAGGGCAATGCGAGCCTGCATACGGCGGGAGGCCACATTCATGTCGGTTCGGTGCAAGGCATCGCTCGCCTCGAAACTGGAGGGGGCAACATCACGCTGCAGCATTCGGGAACGGAACTGATGGCGGACACGACCGGCGGACAGATCGATGTTGGCGAAGCAGCGGGGCTCGTGCGCGCGATGACTGGCGGCGGCGGGATTCGAGTAGTACGTGTGTCGGGTCCGACGGACTTGCAGACAACCGGCGGCAGTATTTATTTGACGCAGGTGGACAGTTCCGTGAAGGCAACGGCGCTTGCAGGAGGAATCACGGCCTGGTTTGCGTCGTCGCCTAAACCCGAAGGCTCGTGTGAGTTGAAATCCAATGACGGCGACATCATCGTGTACCTGCCTCGGATGCTGCCGGTGACGATCGATGGACAAATTCAGATGGGGTACGACCACAGAGTGATCGTCGATCCGGCGTTCCCACTGAAGGTAAGTTACGACACGACAATGAAAGGCCAGCGAATGTTGCGGGTGCAGGGAAGTTTGAATGGCGGCGGAGAAGTGATTCATTTGCGCACGATCGCAGGGAATATCCGGTTGGCGCTGAGCGACCAAGGGAAACAGATGCAGCTTTACAAAGAGCAGATGGACCAGCTTCAAAGGCAATTGCAGATGCAGTTCAAGGTGCTCGAACAGTGGCAGATGGGTAACGAGAAACCACCAAAACAGTAGTATGTGCGGTTGCAACGGTGTCGCGGTGAACTTGATCCGATGGGGTGGCCAGAAAGCCTTGCAGCCAGGGGGTGCGCAGTGCGAAGAAGTCCAAGCGAGGATCAGTTCCCGATCCAGATAAAGCGCGCGATCAGGGGATCACTACGGTGGGCTTTGTTTGCAGCAGTTATTGGATGTTGTGCGCTGCCGGCCACAGCGTCAAACGAACTGTTTCTAAGAACCTGCCCGTTGCCGGCGGGCGGCAAGTTCGCCCTTGAGAATGTGAATGGGTCAGTGCGCGTGAAGGGATGGTCGCGCAACGAAGTAGAGGTGCGCGCGGTGAAGAGCGCGTTCCGCGATCAGCGCGATTTGGAGCGGGTGCGCATCGAGGTAGTGAGCGTGCCCGGGCGAGTTGCCGTGCGGACTCTGTACCCGGAGGGACAAGGAGTTGAGGTAGCCGTTCAATATGTGGTGCACGTACCCTATCGAGTTTTGCTGGGAGACGTCGAAACGGTGAATGGAAGCGTAGTCGTGAGCGGCGTAGAGGGCCAGGGGGATCTGAGGTCCGTAAATGGAAACGTGGAGGTGCTCGACAGCTCCGGGCGGTTCAGCGCGAGAACGACAAATGGCGATTTGCGACTGGAACTCCGACGGCTTCTGGACGGCGGGCCGATGAACGTGCAGACGGTAAATGGCTCCGTGTTTCTCGGATTGCCGTCAAACGCGCGGGCCGATTTGCACGTCACGAGTATGAATGGGGACTTTGCTTCCGAGTTGCCGGTGGTTTCTACCAACGGTGCGCCAGCGTCCGGAATGTTTCGCGCGAGGCTCGGAGGCGGCGGCGGAGAAATCTCCGTGCGCACAATCAACGGAGGCATTCGCCTGATTCGCGAACGGCCGATCGTGTGAGTTTCAACGGGGCGAATTCTTTCGAAAGTGAGGACGGCAAGTATGAAATTCGTCGGTGCTAGAAACGTGGCGGCGCTTTCGGTGGCCCTAGTCGGTTTTGGCGCGATTTCAAGCGCACCGGGCCAGGAGCCGGCCAAGCCCGCAAATTCATCCGTTATAACAACTTCGGGATCGACGGGCCAGAAATGTGGAAATATCGGAATCGATCGGGAACAAATCAGCCAGATGCTCCGTAATAGCCAATTGGAGGGGAAACTCGCCAGCATGTCACAGAGACTGGCGAAGGAGGAGGCGATGAGTTCGCCGGAACTCGCGAAATTGCAAAACCTCTCGGCCCAACTGGAAGAGAAAAACGGACAGATGGAAGCGCGAGCGGACGAGATGGCGGACCGCGCGGGGAAAATAGCCTCGGAAGTCAGCGACCGCCTGCAGCAGAGCGGCGCCGTTCTGTTTTCTCAGGATAACGACGCGGGCTGGCTGGGAGTAGAAATTGACGAAGTGACGCCGGAGCGGGCCAAGGAGTTGAAGCTGCCGGGCGTACGTGGCGTCGTCGTTCAACAAGTGGAGTCGGACAGCCCGGCGGCAAAGGCTGGCCTGAAGCAAAATGACGTGATTCTGCAGTACGACGGTCATGGCGTGGAGGGAACGGTCCAATTCCGGCGTTTGGTGCGAGAGACGCCTCCGGGACGAGCAGTGAGTGTGGAAGTCTCGCGGGACGGGGCGAGGCAAACGCTTTCGGTGCAGATTACGGACCGCAACGCATACTACGAAAAGAGAATGCGAGGCGCGATGCCCGAGTTCGGCAAATCGTTTTCATTCCGGGTGCCGAATTTCGAGATGAATATGCCGGGCAATAGAACCTTCCTGTGGATGAGCGGCGGGCCGACGCTGGGGATCGAAGCGGAGGATTTGTCCGGCCAGCTTGGAGCGTATTTCGGCGCGCCGAACGACACGGGCGTGCTGGTGCGCTCAGTAAACGCGGACTCCCCGGCGGCAAAGGCCGGACTGAAAGCGGGCGACGTGATCGTAAAACTGGACGGGACGGCGGTGAAGTCCGTCTCCGAGTTACGTGACGACCTGCGCGAGAAGCGCGATCAGAAAAGCATCGCGCTGGGCGTGTTGCGCAAGGGATCGGAAGTAAGTTTGACGGTTCAGATGGAACATCCGAGTCAAGAGAATCCACGGCCATTCCAAACTGCGGTTCTCTAAAAGCGGCGCGAGCGGGTTCGGAGGTAGGCCGCCCGTGCCCCCCGCTGGGGGCTAGACCCCACTCTTCCGCGATTACTGCCGCAGGATTTCAGCGTTGGCGCTGGGTACGGAAATCGCCATCAGGCGCGGGCCATCCAGATACAAGTCGATCTCGTTGTCCTGGGTGGTGACACGGAGCTCATCGAACTTTTCCCCGTTGAATTCTTGCCGACCCATCGATTCCACGGTTGCGCTGCCGGGCGTCAATTCCTGCGGAACGAGAACGGGGAACGTCTGGGCGCCTTTCTTGTTCCAGTCGTAAAGATCGGCGAGGACCGCAAACTGATCGTAGAGATTGTTGTCGAGAACGGCGATCTGCGGCGACGAGAATGTGAACTGCTGCGTGAAAGGATGCACTTTCGCAGGGTCCGACCCTGCGGGAGTGACAGAAAGTTGAATCGTGGCAGTCGCTCCCGCGAAGTCAACTTTAGCCGAAGCCTTCTTGGAACCTTGCGTTAACCATTCATAGTGCACGGGTGTTCCGTCTTGGCGAAGCGTTAACACACCGCTGATACGAGTTGCCGCCTTGCCTGATTGAATTTCTGTGTTGCCATGAACTGTCCAGGTCCCACCGTCGGAGGCAACTTCGAAATCTTCCTTTCCGACTTGTTCACCGTTCACGAGAATGCGAAACGTTCCTTTGTCGGCGGCGAGAGAAGGCGCGTTCGCCAAACCGGCGGCGACTTCGTGTGCGGCGGGCGGGGCGGCTGGTCGTGCCCCTACTGCAAGACCCGGAAACGCAACAACAACCGCGATGATGAAAAGGAACGGTGGCGCGAAGACGCGTCCAAGATTCTTCTGATTTCTCATGCAGTCACCTTTGGAAAAATTCCGAGTGCGAGAATCTGCTCGATCACGCTGACGGGATCAGCGCTGCTGTCGACGCGATAATCAGAAAGCTGGTAGAACGGCAGGCGCTGGCGATACAGTTCGCGGAAGCTGGCTTCATCGCGGAAGAGCGGGCGGTTCGTGATCTGAGCGCAGCGCGCGAGGAGCGTCTCCAGCGGGCACTCGAGCCAGATTAGCATTGACCCGTTCTCCCGAAGCGCGGCGAGATTCTGCGGTTGTGCGATGGTGCCGCCACCCAGTGAAATAATACGCGAGCGGCGCGACTCGAGTGCCTCCCCAACAACCCGGACGAGTTGTTCATGCTCGATCCGGC
>JBOGNK010000170.1:0-62753 GCA_050747085.1 Candidatus Acidiferrales bacterium | reverse complement strand
GTGGTCGACTGATCTTCGAGCGATGGCGCGGGGCGATGGATCGGATAATGTTTCTCCGTTCTCACAGGCCCCACATTATCGACCGGCTCGCCGAGGACGTTCAGCACGCGACCGAGAGTGGCACGGCCAACGGGGACTTGGATCGGCTGACCGAGGTCTTTCGCCTTCATACCACGCACCAGGCCCTCCGTCGGCTTCATGGCGACGCAGCGCACGCGGCCTTCACCGAGGTGCTGCTCTACTTCGGCGACGATGTCCAGCGGTTCGGGAACGTCGAACCCTTCGCTGGTAATATGCACCGCGTTGTGAATCAGCGGCAGGTGGCCCTCCTGGAACTCAATGTCCACAACGGGGCCAATCACTTCGACGACCCGGCCGATTTTGGTTTGCTCGTTTGACATTTACACTCCTACATTCGTGAATAGTCACTGGTGAGTAGTGATTGGTAATTCCTTTCCATGGCTTCCCTACTCACAAAGGATTCTTTACAGAGCTTCCCAATGCGTTTATGAGTTTTGCGGCGCTTTCGCACTGGGCGATTTGCTGCCTTAAATCACGACATGGCGGAGGCAGCGCCGCTCACGATCTCGATCAACTCCTTCGTGATGGCGGCCTGACGCGTCTTGTTCATTTGCAGCGTCAGCCGGTCGATCAGATCCGAAGCGTTTCGCGTCGCCGAGTCCATCGCGGTCATACGCGCTGCGTGTTCGGCTGCTGCCGATTCAAGCATTATGCGAAAAACTTCCGATTCCAAATAGCGCGGCACCAGGTGCGCGAAAATCTCTTCCACTGGCTGCTCGTAAATGTAGTCGACGAGGAACGAACCCCCCGAGGGCGAGGCCTTGCGCGGCAACTGCGATCCCGGCCCCGCGTGTTCGGTGGCGCTCTCCGACTGTCCCGCAGCGTCAGGGGAAACAATTGCCGGGTCGATCGGCAGCAGCTTTTCCACCCGAAGCTTCTGCACCATCACGTTCTTAAATTCATTGTAGATGACATAAACGGCGTCGACTTCCTTCGTGGTATACAGGTCCACGATCTTCGCCGCAATTTCCTTGGCTTTGCCGAAATCGACGACTCCCGACACGTTCAGATATTCGGCAACGAATTTCCAGCCACGCCTTCGCAGCGTATCGCGGCCTTTTCTGCCCACGACCAGGATCTCGTTGTTCCTCGACGCGTTCTCGCGCAGAAACTGAATCGAGCGCCGGATCACGTTTGCGTTAAACGCGCCGCACAGGCTGCGATCGCCGGTCAGAATCACAACGAGCGTCTTCTCTTCGGGACGTCTCTCAAGCAGCGGGTGCGCCGGCGTTTCCATGCGCGCCGCAGCCGAACGCAGCACACGGACGATCTCGTGCGCGTAAGGACGAGCGGCGAAAACGCCTTCCTGCGCCCGCCGCAATTTCGCGGCCGCGACGAATTTCATCGCGCGCGTAATCTGCTGCGTGCTCTTGATCGACCGAATCCGCCGGCGATAATCGAGAAGCGTGGGCATGAGGCCGGTTAGTTCCTATCCTGCTGCAACCGCAGCTTCGGTTGCCTTAAAGGTTTGCTTGAATGCGTCGAGCGCGGTCTTCGCCTGCGCCCGAAGATCGTCGTCGAAAGCCTTTTTCTCACGCAGTGTTTTCAGCAGGTTGCTGTAGTTCGTTTCGAGAAATGGATACATCTCCTTCTCGAATCGACGCATTTCGGAAACGTCCAGATCGTCCAGATAGCGGTTCGTGCCCGCGAAAATGATCATCACCTGTTTTTCAACCGCCAGCGGCTGATATTGATCCTGCTTCAGAATTTGCGTCAGGCGCTGGCCGCGCGCGAGCTGCTGCTGCGTCGCTTTGTCGAGCTGCTCGGTGCCGAACTGTGCGAATGCGGCAAGGTCGCGATACTGCGCCATGTCCAGACGCAGCGTTCCGGAAACCTGGCGCATGGCCTTGATCTGTGCGTTGCCACCGACGCGGCTCACTGAAATACCGGCGTTGATCGCGGGACGAATGCCCGCGTTAAATAGATCGGCTTCGAGGTAGATCTGCCCGTCGGTGATCGAGATGACGTTCGTCGGAATGTAGGCAGAGACGTCGCCCGCCTGCGTTTCGATCACGGGCAGAGAGGTCAGCGAGCCCGCGCCAAGCTTATCGTTCAACTTTGCCGCCCGCTCAAGCAGCCGTGAATGCAGGTAGAACACGTCGCCCGGGTACGCTTCGCGGCCCGGAGGACGCCGCAGCAGCAGAGAGATTTCGCGATAGGCCTGCGCGTGCTTCGAAAGATCGTCGTAGAAGGTTATCGCGTGGCGCTTGTTATCGCGGAAGTACTCGCCCATGGCGCACGCAGCGAACGGCGCGATGTACTGCATCGTCGCTGGTTCCGTTGCCGACGCCGCGACCACAATCGTGTAATCCATGGCGTTGTAGTCGGTAAGCGTCTTGATCACCTGCGCGATCGTGGAACGTTTTTGGCCAATGGCGCAATAAATACAGATCAAGTCCCCGCCGCGCTGATTCAGGATCGTATCCAGAATAATCGCGGTCTTGCCGGTTTGCCGGTCGCCGATGATCAGTTCGCGCTGGCCGCGCCCGATCGGAATCATCGAGTCGATGGCTTTGATTCCCGTTTGTACCGGCTCGCGGACCGGCTGGCGATCCACAACGCCAGGTGCAAGCCGTTCCAACGGATTCCGCATCTCGGTGGCGAGAGGGCCCTTGTCATCCAGAGTCTGTCCGAGCGGATCGACTACGCGGCCGATCAGCGCCTCGCCTACGGGCACCGACATGATTTTGCCCGTTCGCTTCACCGTGTCGCCTTCGCGAATTTCCGTGTAATCGCCCAGCAGTACGGTGCCGACCTCGTCTTCTTCCAGGTTGAGCGCGATGCCGAAAACATCGTGCGGGAACTGAAGCATTTCGCCGGCCATGCAGCGGTCCAGCCCGTGAAGGCGGGCAATGCCGTCACCGACCGATATGACGGTTCCGACTTCTTCGACCTCGACGACCTGTTTGTAGTTTTCAATCTGCTCGCGCAGAATTTTTGTAATCTCGTCCGCTCTGATCGTCGCCATTCCCGCTCCTATTCCGTTTCGAGCTGTTCGCGCAAACGCGACAGCTGCTCGCGCACAGATCCGTCGTAAACCGTCGATCCGACGCGCACCACCGCGCCGCCGAGCAAATTCTTGTCCTCGCGGAACTGCGCTTCGATTTTCTTGCCGGTCCGGTGTTCCAGCGCGGCAAGCATTTCCTGCTTTTCGAAATCACTCAGAGGGCGCGCGGAAACCACTTCAGCCTCGGCGATTCCCAGCCGCGCGTTCAATTCCTCGTGGAACGCTGCCTCGATCTCGCGCAGCATCTCCGTTCGGCGATGGTCGACGATAACCCACAGAAAATTCCGCACGGCGGCCGGCAGGTCCATTCGCTCGGCGATCTTTTCAATCGCGCGCCGTTTCGTTTGCGGATCGAGCCCCGGAGTTTCGAGGAAGTTCCTCAAATCCTCCGACTCGAAAAACGCCTGCACGAATGAACCGAGCCCCGCCTTGATGGCATCCGCCTGGTTCTGTTCAATCGCGACATCCGCAAGCGCAGTCGCATACCTTCGGGCGAGTGGGCCGTTCAATTGGCTCTCCCGGCCAGATCGCCCACGAAGGCACGGACCAGCGCCGCGTCATTTTCGGGATCAAGCTCAGCTTTCAGCAGAGCCTCGGCACGCTCGATGGTCAGCCGCGCTGCAAGGGACTTGAGTTCCAGGCGGCTGGCGCGCTCGGCGGCTGCGATCTCCGCCTGAGCCGCTACTTCAATCCGTTGCGCATCTTCGCGAGCTGCCGCACGCAGCCGCTGGAGTTCCGCTTCCGAATCACGCTTTGCCGCGGTGCGCATCTGCTCGATTTCCTCGCCCAGGCGCGCCAATTTTGCTTCGATTTCGCGCTTGCGCTGTTCCGCGGCCTCTCGGGCGCGCGCGCCTTCCGCCACTTTCTCCCCGATGCTTTCGGCGTTCCGGCGGAAATACGGCCCTCCCTTTTTCACGGCGTAGTACGCGATAGCGCCAACGACGATCGCAAAATTCACCCAGCGGAAAGCCCAGCCGACGGACGAGTTCGCCGCCGCCGTTGAATCTTCCTGCGCCAGCACCGGCATGGCGTAGAAGAAAAGCAACAGGGCCAGACGGGTGAATACAATCGGCAGCCGCTTCACTGTTCCATGACTCCCTGAAGTCGCGACGGACGCTCCACAATGGAGCGAACAATCTGAGTAGCGAGCTCCGGCACCTGTGACTCCAACTCCCGCTGCGCGTTCGAAAATTCGACGCCGATCCGCTGTTTTGCAGCCGCAACTTCTTCCTGCGTCCGTGAATGCATCGCCTTCAACAGGCGGGCGCGCTCTTCAAGGACGGAGTTTCGTGCCTGCTCCTGTTCCGAAAAAATCTGTCGCCGCGCGTCGCCGAGGCGGTGATTGTACGTGTCGAGTTCCTGCTTCGCTTCTGCCTCAAATTGGACCGCTTCGGCGCGCGCGCCCTCGATAAGCGCGGCCCTTTCACTCATCGCTTTTTGAATCGGTGTGAAGAAGGACCACCGGGTGAACAAATAGAAAAGGAAAACGAGAACCACTGTGGGCGCAGCTTCAAGAAACAGTTCGCCGAGCTGGTGGAGAATGTCCATCGTTAAGGAATGACGGTCCGCGGTCCGTTACGCCTGCGTCTCCCCCGAAACGCGAGCGGCCACCTCTCTTTTGCGGCCGACACCGCGCACAAATGCTCTTCTAAGGGCCGTCCAAAGCAGGAAATTATCGCATCGGAACAAGCTCACGTCAACTTGAGCCGATTGGCAGTTTGGATTCAGTTGTTCGCTAAGTTTGCGGGTTGGAAACCTCCATCAGCCACTCACGGATTCGGCCTGAGAGACTATGCTAGTATTGGACGACGATCTTCCATTAACCGATGCCAGCCGCGACGATGAAGGCGCTGCGCAAAGTTCGCCCGCAATCCGGAGCGCAGCTTGAATCCATAGCTATCCCCGAAATCGGTTCCACCGACGTCTTGGTGCGCGTCCGCGCAGCCTCAATCTGCGGTACCGACCTGCATATCTACGGCTGGGACCGCTGGTCCGCGTCGCGCATCCGTCCACCGATGACTTTCGGTCACGAATTCTGCGGATCGGTCGAAAAAATTGGCGCCGAGGTCAGCTCGGTGCAGCCAGGCGACTTCGTCAGCGCTGAAATGCACGTAAATTGCGGACATTGCCGGCCCTGCCGCATGGGCCAGCCGCACGTTTGCCAGAATGTGAAGATTATCGGCATCGATGCGGATGGCTGCTTCGCCGAGTTTGTCCGCATTCCCGCGCGCAACATCTGGAAGGTTGATGCCTCTATTCCCGAACACTACGCTGCTATTCTCGATCCCCTCGGCAACGCCGTACACACGGTCACTGCCGGCGAAATAGCGGGTCAAAACGTGGTCGTCACCGGCGCCGGCCCGATCGGGCTGATGGCGATCTCAGTGGCGCGGGCTTGTGGGTGTGCGTTGCTCGTTGCCACCGAAGTGAACGCGCATCGCCGTGAGCTTGCCAGGAAGATGGGCGCCGATGAAGCGCTCGATCCCGCGCAGCCAGGTGTCGTGGAGCGCGTCCGCGAAATGACGGATGGCGGCGTGGACGTCCTGCTCGAAATGAGCGGCAGCCCGGCAGCAATCCACCAGGGCTTTCAGATGCTCAGGCAGGGTGGGCGCGCGTCGCTGCTGGGAATTCCAAAAGACGAAGTCACACTCGATCTCGTGAACGACGTGATTTTCAAAGGTGCAACGGTGCAGGGGATCTATGGCCGGCGCATGTTTGAGACATGGGTCCACATGACAGAACTGCTCAAACACAATCGTCTGAATCTCGACCCGCTCTTCCGCGAGCGACTGCCGCTCGAAAAATTCGAGAGCGCTTTCTCCCTGCTCGAATCCGGTCAGGCGGGAAAAGTGCTCTTGTATCCCAACGGCTCGCCTAAGTAGAGATTCGCTAAGTAGAGATTCTCCGTCTTTATTCCGATTGCGAATTGTTGCGATTACTGCTTGGGGCGCTCCCCGGTGCCGAATTCGGTCCACGGGTAAGCGGGCATATCGCGCAGAATCGAAGCTTCCCAGCTGTACTCGGGATGCGCCTTCAGGAATGGCTTGGCATAGAAATTCGCGCCGCACGGATGGCCCAGATGCGCGATCAGCTGCATCTTCGCCGTCATTTCGCTATCTGTGACTTTCCCCTGCACGGCGCCGCCGGGATAGTACCCGCCCCAATCCCAGATCGGCACGCCGTTTGGATCAGTATCGGCATGGCCGCAAAGCGTCCGCGAATCGGCGCCTTCCTTCTTCGTGTAGGAATCGAAATGATCGGCTTCGAATTTTTCGGCCAGATTCGTATCGATTTTCCCTTTGTATTGAGCCATCAGCTCGTTCCAGCGAACGTGCCGCGCATTCGCCGAATTCGACATATCTTTGACGTTGAACGTTGTCTCATCCTTGGTCACCTGAGGATCGCTCGGGAAATTCGAGCCAACGAAGTAGCCGTCCTTGGTACGCCACACCCGCGTGTGCTTCAAACCTTGCTCGAACCGCGCGATTTCTCCCGTCTTACGGTCGCCAAGCAGCCAGTCGTTCGCGTAACCTCCGTTGTTGCCTTCATTCATGATGCGAACATAGTCGTCGATTGAGCCGGCGTACTGGAGCGCTTTGCGCGCGCGTTCGAATTCGGGAACGCCATTCGGATCCCAGCCATTGAATTGCGAAATCGTTGTTTCTGTCACCATCAGCCCATCGGAATTGATGCCGAAATCATCGTCGCTCGTGATCACACCGGGGTAGCCGTCCATCAGGATGCGGTAGCCATGCTGCGGAACGATGTCGAAGATAATGCGCCAGCGCTCGCCCTGCACGTAATTCGTCCAATTATTATGGGCCATGACGATGTCGTGCGTTTTCGTGTAGCTGCCTGTGGCGACGAAGCCGCTGCAATTGCCCTGGCTCGTCAGGCGCGGACCGCCGGCGATCTTGTGCTTCTCGTTGTACCAGGGAACGTAATAGTCGGAGAGTTCCAGGAAAGCGTTGAACGCGACGATATCATAGACGTCGATCGAGTTGACGCCATGCGCGTGCAGGCCTTCGACAATTCCCTTCAACTCCGCCTGGTACTCAGCATCGACCTTTGGCCAAAGCATGTCGTGCGCGGCTTTCTGGAAAAATGCCCACGGCTTTTTCGTGCCATGCTCGTATTGCAGTTTGTTTGCATTAAATGCGTCGAGAATTTCCGGAGCTAACAAATACCCGTGCTGAAAACCGATCTGTTCGGGTGAGCCGTGCACATGCACGTAGATCCATCCGTGGTCGGTAAAACGGTAAGCGTCGGCGAGCCGCGCGTCCGTGGACACCCTTGCTGCCCCCGGCACCGATGCGGAGATCGCCGGTGTGGCTGCGGCGGTCGCGTCGGAGCGTCCTCGAAACGCCCAGCCAAAAACGATTACGGCCAGTACGATCGGAATGATGATGGCGATGAACACTCTCAGCACCACGCGCATTGTGACCTCCGCAATTGCGGCGCTATGGTAGTCCACAGCTCGGTCCAATGGAAGCAGCACGTGGGTGATGTTCTCATCGCTAAACTTGACCTGTCCGGCGCTGTATTTATAATCCGTGAGGCAAAAGGGGCGCACGGCCTGCCCCTCACAGTTCAATCGATCTCGTAATGCTCGGCACACATATATGAAAACAATCGCAATGATCTTCGCAGCTTTTGCTGTCAGTCTGATCGCCTTCCCTGCGGGGGCGCAGAGCAAGCCCACCGCCACGGAAATCGCGCGATGGAACCGCGAGGCGAACGACATAACAATCACGCGTGACAACTGGGGCATCGCTCACGTTCATGGCAAAACTGACGCAGACGCCGTCTTCGGCATGGAATACGCCCAGGCCGAGGACGATTTTCATCGCGTTGAATTGAACTATATCCAGGCATTGGGCTGGGAGGCGAAGGCGGAAGGCGGATCCGCCGTCTATGACGATTTGCGAATGCAGCTTTTTGTCGACGATGCGGCGCTGAAATCCGAGTATGCCTCGAGCCCGCTCTGGCTGAAGAAGCTGATGGATGCCTTCGCCGATGGCTTGAACTTCTATCTGTACAAGCATCCGGATGTGAAGCCGCTCGCGATCACGCATTTCGAGCCCTGGATGGCGGTCGCCTTCAGCGAAGGGAGCATCGGCGGCGATATCTATGACGTGAACGTGAAACGCCTCGGCGACTTTTACGGCAATCCGGTTTCCGCAGCAGCGTCGCCGGCTACCGAAGATGCTCTCGTGCAGCCCCCGCCCGAGCCCGGCGGATCGAACGGAATCGCGGTGGCTCCGTCGAATTCCGCCGATCATCACGCGCTGCTCTACATCAATCCACACGTGTCGTTTTATTTTCGCGCTGAACTGGGCATGGCCAGCGATGAAGGCCTGCACGCTTACGGTGCCGTCACATGGGGCCAATTCTTCGTCTACCAGGGTTTTAACCCAACTGCCGGGTGGATGCACACATCGAGCGGCGTGGAAAATGTCGAACAGTTCCTCGAAACGGTCAGCCAAAAAAATGGCCGCTACTTCTATAAATACGGCGCGCGCGAGCTCCCCATGCGCCGGCGGTCAATCACGATCGATTACAAAACTGCCGGCAGCATGGCTCACAAGACGTTCACCGCGTATTACACGCAGCACGGTCCCATCATCGGCCGGATCGGTCAAAAATGGGTGAGCATCAACCTGATGCAGCAGCCGATACGCGCGCTCACCCAGGACTTCACGCGCATGAAGGCGAAAGATTACGCGGCCTTCCGCAAAACGATGGAGCTGCACACGAATTCGTCGAACAACACGATCTTCGCCGATTCGGAAGGCCACATCGCCTACTTCCACTCCGACTGGATTCCGCGGCGCAGCGATGCCTTTGATTGGACCAAGCCCGTCGATGGCAGCGATCCAGCGACGGCCTACAACGGCTTATTGACGCTCGATCAGACGCCGCACTTGCTCGATCCCGCCGACGGCTGGCTCTACAATTCGAATAATTGGCCGTGGTCCGCCGCAGGACCGGATAGCCCCAAGCGTTCGGATTTCCCGAAGTATGTCGACCACGGCAAGGAAGAGAGCGCGCGCGGATACCACGCCGTGCGGCTGCTGAGCGGTCATCGTGGGTGGACACCGAAGTCGCTGATTGCCGCCGGATACGACAGTTACTTGCCCGCGTTTGCGACCATGACTCCTGTGTTGCTCAAGGCCTACGACGCTCTGCCGTCTTCCGATCCTCTCAAGAGCAAGCTCGCGGACCAAATCAAAGTCCTGCGCGACTGGAATTATCGATGGGGTGCCGATTCGGTCGCCACATCGCTCGCGGTTTCTTGGGGTGACAACATCTTCCACGCGGTTCTCGCGGCAGCACGCGACGCGGGAATCTCTCCCGAAGATTACGTCGTGAGCCGCGCTACGCCTGCCCAACTGCTTGGCTCGCTCGCGGCTGCGTCCGACCGGCTCGCCACGGATTTTGGTACCTGGCAAACGCCTTGGGGCAACATCAACCGTTTCCAGCGGCTCGACGACAGCATCCGTCACCCGCAATTCGATGACTCCAAGCCAAGCATTCCGATTCCCTTCACGTCATCTGTCTGGGGCTCGCTGGCCGCGTTTGGGGCTCATCCGTATCCGAACACGAAGCGCTGGTACGGCAACGTCGGCAACAGCTTTATCTGTCTTGTCGACTTCGGCCCCGAAGTTCACGCCTGGGCCGTGAGCACGGGCGGCGAAAGCGGAAATCCTGCATCGCCGCATTTCACCGATCAGGCAGAACGATACGCGAGCGGTAATCTGCGTGAGGTCTATTTCTATCCATCACAGATGAAGGGCCACACGGAACGCGAATATCACCCGGGCAGTTGAGCTAACTCGACGAAATAAATGCTGGGGAGAACCTGAAACTAGGCCGGCTTCGCCTGTTCCGGCTGCCGGATACGCTCCAGCGCGTCTATTTCGCGCAATATCGTGTCCACCGCGTACTCGTCGCCGAACTTGGAGTTGAGCATCAGGTTGTACAACGGCCGGTAGGGCCACTCCTTGTGAAAATAGTGGCGAATAAAGTCGGACCGCTCGTGGTCAACTTCTTGGATTACTTGGCGCGCTTCTTTTTCAGATTGGCCGATGCTTTTCAATCGCCGGATTTTTTCGTCGTCAGGCGCATAGATGAAAACATGAAAAACGTCGGGACGATTGCGCAGAATATAAGGTGAGCCGCGGCCGACAATCACGGAGTTCCCCTTTGCAGCCACCTGCTCGATCACCTTGTGCAGCATGGCGACCATAGCGTCGGCATTGAAGTGGCGGGCCTCCGTGATGGGCAACGTCCGTTCGTAACTGCCGCGCGCATACACGCTGAACAGGCGTGAAAGAAGCGGATCAACGCGCTCGTCGCAGCGGTGAACGGCTTCGCGCGTGACTTTCGCCTCGCGGGCGATTTCAGCGGTAAGGTCGCGATCCCAAAGTTGCCAGCCCAGGCGGCTTGCCAGGCGTTCGGCAATCGCGGCGCCGCCGCTGCCGTATTCGCGCTCGACCGTGATGATTCGGATCTTCATGACGCGCCTGAGGGAAGTGTCTCACAAGCGCAAGCGGCGGAAAAGC
Source organism: Candidatus Acidiferrales bacterium (assembly GCA_050747085.1). GTDB lineage: Bacteria > Acidobacteriota > Terriglobia > Acidiferrales > UBA7541 > Palsa-295. The sequence continues at coordinate 52,100 of JBOGNK010000170.1, read as the reverse complement.
CAGGCCGGTTTTGCTCATGTCCGGCGAACGGCCCAACGGGCACCCCGTTTATTGCTCCGTCCACAGTAATTTGAAAACGAACGCATCGACTACAGGCCCATCCTTCATCTAAATTACTGGCCATGAAAAGCGCTTTATGGACGGTTCTCCTCCTCTGTGCCCTTGCCGTTCCCGCGTCTGGACGCGCCCAAAAACCGGAGAGGGCCCCGAACTTCACTTCCGACGTTACGTGGATCGACACTGGCGCCGCCGGCAAGAAGGTGCCTCACTCGATCAAAGGCTATCGCGGTCACGTGCTGCTGATCGATTTTTGGGAGTACACCTGCATCAACTGCATTCGCGATTTCAGCGTCGTGAAGCGCTGGTATGCGAAATACCATCAGTATGGGTTCGACGTTGTGGGTGTGCACTTCGGGGAATTCCCGATGGGTTACAACGTGCAGAACGTGCGCGATGCCGCCAGGCGTTTCCAGCTTCCGTGGCCGGTGCTGGCAGACCTGCACGGCTCCATGTGGAATGCGTATCATTCGAATGTGTGGCCCAATCGTTACCTGATCGGGCCGGGCGGTTACATCGTCATGCATGTCGGAGGCGAGGGGAACAACCGTCCCATGGAAGAGAAAATTCGCGCGCTGCTGGTGCAATCGCATCCGCACGTCGCCAGCATTCCGATCGATCCGCCGGAAAACACGTTTGCGCCTTCCTGCGGCATAACCACCGACGAAACGTACGTCGGCGATTGGTACGGCCGCGGCGCTCTTGCGAATCCGAATGCCTACAACAACGACGGTGGAGAGGCGAACTTCAATGCCGCAGGTGAGCCGCAAGACGGACGTGTCATGCTTTCCGGCAAATGGAAGCCGGAGCAGGCTGGCGTCACGTCCAGGGCCGCCAACGCGAAAGCCGAGCTGCGGTATCACGCGCGGTCGGTGTATGCCGTGATCAACGTGGCGGACTCGAAGAAGCCTGTTCGCGTCGATTTGCTTCAGGACGGCAAGCCGTTGTCGCACCAAGAGGCGGGTGTGGACGTTCAGTTCGATTCGCAGGGTTCGTACATCGAAGCTTCAGAGCCGCGGATGTATTATCTCGTGAAGAACACGGCGCTCGGCTCGCATCTTCTGACTCTAGAGCCGCAGAATCGGAGTTTCGATCTGCATTCCTTCACCTACGGAAACAATTGCCAGCAGAATTTCGATCAGAGGTAAACTGGCTCCTTGATTTTGATCGGTAAGCCCCGCACCGCCCGGCGTGCGATCATCTTGCCGCGAAACGGCGAATATCTCGATCGGCATTTGATTTCACTGGAGGCTTCATGACAACACCGGCAGTCAGTCCGCAAACGCGTCCGCAGATGCATTTCCTCCACGACGCGCTCGAAGACCTCAAATCGAAGCACCTCTATTTCCATTTGAAAGTGCTGGAAGGCGAACAAAAGCCTGTCTCCGTTTTCGATGGCAAGGAAGTCGTCAACCTCAGTTCGAACAATTACCTGGGACTTACGACCCACCCGAAGCTGCGGCGCGCCGCCATCGAAGCAGTTCGCAAGTATGGCGTCGGCTCCGGCGCCGTCCGCACGATCGCGGGCACGATGAAGGCGCACATGGAGCTGGAAGAGCAGATCGCTCGCTTCAAGAATGTGGAAGCCTGCGTTGTGTTTCAGTCGGGCTTTACAGCGAATGCAGGGACGGTTTCCGCTGTTCTCGGCAAGGAAGACCTGATTATTTCCGATGAATTGAACCACGCTTCAATTATCGACGGCTGCCGCCTCTCGCGCGCCACCATCAAAGTTTTCAAGCACAAGGACTACGCCGATTGCGAGCGCGTCCTGCAGGAAACCAAGGACTGGAACGGCAGGAAGCTGCTGATCACCGACGGCGTATTTTCCATGGATGGCGATATTGCCAATCTGCCGGTTCTGTGCGACCTCGCTGAAAAATACAACTGCATCATGATGGTCGACGACGCGCATGCGTCCGGCGTTCTCGGCTCGCGCGGCCGCGGTACGATCGACCATTTCGGCGTCCACGGACGCGTCGACATTCAGGTGGGCACGTTGAGCAAGGCGATTGGCTCGCTCGGCGGCTATGTTTGCGGCTCGCGCGACTTGATCGAATTCCTTTATCATCGCGGCCGTCCGTTCTTGTTCTCCACGTCGCATCCGCCCTCGGTCACTGCAACGTGCCAGGCCGCGTTCGAACTGCTCGACTCGGAAGTAGGAGATAAGCTCACCAAAAAATTGTGGTCCAACACGAAATTCTTCAAGCGAGGTCTGAAGAAGCTTCGTTTCAACACAGGCGCCAGCGAAACGCCCATCACGCCGATCATGGTGGGCGATGCGGCGAAAGCATTTCAATTCTCGCGGGATCTGTTCAATGAGGGAGTGTTCGCCTGCGCAATCGGCTATCCGACGGTTCCGGAAGGCAAAGCACGCCTGCGCACCATCGTTACCGCCGCGCACAAGCGCGCTGATTTGCAGAAGGCGCTCGACATCATCGCACGCGTCGGAAAGAACCTGGGCATCGTCTCGTAGCAGTCCGCGCGCGCCTGGCTCGTGTCGGTTTTTAGCTTCTTTGGATCAGGCGCGCGACGCTGCCATTGGTTGTGGCACTCCGCCCGCAAGCTGTGGACGTAGGCGCTTGTAAATTGCCATCACCATCGCGCCAAATCCCCAGAACATCGCGATAAAGAGAATCCAGCCGCCGACGTACGGCAGCACGCGCAGCACGTGCAGGATGAATAGCCCGAGAGCGAGTCTTCCAATCGCAGCACCTGTTCCAATGGCCGGACCAAGGATCGCCTCGCCGATAAACCCGGACACAAACACGGTGGACGCATAAAGTGCGATCAAATAGAGCAAAAGTGTCGCGATCCCTACGCCCAGACCGACCACCGTAATGCAAGCGATAACGGCGGCGATCGGCGTTGCGAACAGGAAGAGCAATCCGAATCCTGCCGCTGGAGCATAGTTCTTACACGCAACGGTCGCGTCCGCATAGAAATGGGGTACAACCAGCAACAGCACCAGCCCAAACACGAATCCCACGCCCCACAGCAAAATGCGATGCCAATAGAAATGCCAGCCCGCATATTCCGGCCCGTGTTTGGGAATCACCTTGATGAACGATCCCATCTTCGCGCCCTGCGCAATCTCCGGCTCGCTTCTTCCCACGTACTTCACTCGTCCCTTAACATCGGCAGTTGAATCGACGTTCAGATGATCTGCGCGCACCGTGAGATCCCGTCCCAGCGTCCCGCTCACGTCGAGCGAATTGCCCATGCCGAGGACGTCGCCGCCAATCTTACCCGCCAGCGTCGTGTCGTTCCCGCCGAACGTGACGCTTCCGCCGACGGATGCTTTGTCCTCCACGTTTGTTTCGCCGCTCCACGTCATCAAATTTCTTCCGATCGTTCCGATAACGTCCACTGACTGCGCGAACGCGCGCACGTTTCCATCTACCGTTCCGTTGATTCGTACATTCTGCCCGCCGCAGATCACATCGCCTTTTACATGCCCGTTTATCGTCACCAGTTGCGACCACGCGATCACATCGCCATCCACATCCCCATCGATCGTTGTTCGCTCTGCAAAGACGATCAAATCAGTCGGCACTGTCTGGCCGGCAGCCAGCGTGTAGTTCGGGTGACCGTGCTCCGTTTCCGCCGCGCTGGCGGACGGGACGGAGAGCGCGAACGCTACGAGCAGCATTGCTCCAACGATAATTCCAGCCGTGGTCGTCAGCCGCCGCCAATGCCGCCGCAGCACCCACGACACAACGATTGTCAGCGTCGACATCGACAAAAATTCCACAAGGCTGCGCATGGCATCCCATCCTTTCCAAAACGTCCCGCTGAAGAACAGCATCGTCAGCAAACTGCTCTGCGTGAATCCAGACTGCGCCGCCTGCGCGCGCCACGGATCGATCATCCCGGTCCAAACGGTGTACGCACCTCCCGCGCTCAGGCCCAGCGCGGCAATCCATCCCCAGGGAGTTTTTCGTTCCGGCGCTTGCAGCAGCCGTGCGGGCACAGACTCCTCGTCGGTTTCCAGCGCCTCCCGCAGCCAGGTCCCCTCGTGCTGCAGCGCTCGCAGCAGGTCGGCGCATTCGTGGCATTCCGCCGTATGCGCGTAAACCTCGCGCGCGCGGTCCGGCTCAAGCTGTCCTTCCAGGTACAGCAAAGCCGTCATCTCGTCGAAGTGGATCATGACGTGCCCCCAGCAGCTACGCTGCGTGCCCCCGGCATCATCTCCGCTAAAACATCACGCAATTGATGCCTCGCGCGCAGCAACAATACCCCAACAAAAGCCCGCCGCACACCGAGCGTGTCGGCAATCTCGTCGTAACTCATGTCCGCGTAGTACCGCAGTACGAGCGCCATTCGTGCGCGGTCCGGCAGCTTCCCCAGCGCCGCTCGCACTTCCTTGCTCGTGTGGTCGATCTGCAATTGTTCCAGCTGATTCGGATCAGGGTGCTCCAGCGGAAGAGATTCCAGGTCGCCGGTCTCCAGGTCCTGCCGGATTCGCCGCCGCCGCAGAGTATCCCAGCAGTGATTGCTCGCCACCTTATATAGCCACGCTGTGAATGGCCGCGACGAGTCGTACGTCCCGAGTTTCTGTTTCACTTTCACGAAGATGTCCGTTGTCGCGTCTTCCGCATCTTCTTTCGTCGGTAGCGCTCGCCGGCAAAACCGGAAGATCGCAGCCGCGTACTGCTGATACAGTTCGCCCCAGGCGTCTGTATCGCCCGCCCGGACCCGCGCCAGCATTTCGCCGATCTCAGCGGCGCTCATCTCTGCAACTGTCTTCCGTCGCTCCATTGGTTTATACGCTGGCGCCGGCGGGAATATTTCACATACTCCAGAATCCGCCGGACTTAGATGCCCTCAGCCTAACAGACTCAACGTCACCTGTGCACCGCCCTTGGGTTCTAGAGACCGGCCAGCGACGGTGCTGAGAAACGTTGCGGCGAACGGGAACGCTGTGATTCAATTGCAGCTTAGAGGACGTTTTCGTGCTTGCAAGAGTCGTGCTATCCAATCCTCGTCCGCGTCGGTTTCTATTCGACTGCTTTCGTTTTGCTTTGTGCCTAACCGTCACCTTTGTCGCGTCAGCGGTTTTGTTTTCTTTGTCGGTCAGGGCGCAGCAGGCGAAACCGCCGGCTCAACAGGATCAACTCCAAAATGGTGCTGAATCCGACCTGCAGACGGGCACTGAGCTAACGCGCAGCGGCAAGTTCGCACAGGCTATACCGCACCTGTTGGCTGCTCGGGGGCATGCAGCCAACGAATATGCGGCCAATTTCAACCTCGCGCTCTGCTATGTCGCAACAGGTGAATATAAGCTGGCCGTTCCAATCGTCGAACGTCTGCAGGAACAGAAGCCCACTGCGGCAGTGTGGAATCTATCGGCCCAGGCCTATGTGGGCAACTCGCAGCCCGAGAAAGCTTTCGCAGCGCTACAGCACGCCGCGCAAATTACGCCCGCCGACGCGAGGCTTTACTCCTACGTCGCGGACGCGTGCACTGCAGCGCACGATAACGCGCTTGGACTGAAAGTTGTCGATCTGGGTCTCCGAAACATTCCGCGCTCGCCTCGACTGCACTACGAACGCGCGGTTTTTCTTACGGCTCTCGATCGCTCTATCGAAGCGAAGAGCGACTTCCAACTGGCGAGCGACCTGGGCCGGAATACCGACATCGGCTATTTGGCGGTCGTTCATGAAGCGCTTGTCGAAGGAGATCTGGACGTTTCCATTCGAACTGCTCGGGAAGCTATTTCCAAAGAAAAGGACAACTACATACTTTTATCGCTTTATGCCGAAGCTCTGTTCCGCTCGGGTGTACGTCCCGGAAGTGCTGGTTTAATCGAAGCCGAACGTGCCGCGGAGAAATCCATCGCCGAAAGGTCGGATTACGCGGCCTCCCGAGTCACACTCGGCAAGCTGTATCGAATCGACCGTCGGCTCGACGATTCAATCGCGCAACTTGAAGCTGCGCGAAGACTTGATCCGCAAAACCCTGCGGTCTACTCGAATCTCGCGACGGCATACGGCCTGAAAGGCGATCGCGCCAGAGCGGGCGCCGCGCTTGCAGTACTTGAGCGTTTAAATCACCAGCAGGTGATTGCGATTCGAGACTCGGGAACAAAAACGGGCGAGCGACGTGGAAATGTGAGTGGAGTGCAGAATCAATGACCGGCGATTCCTCGCCCGTTCACGCATTATCGTTTCCGTAGGCGCGGAAACTGGCGCTCGACAACTCCTTCGCCTTCTTTAATCGCGATGAATCTGTCTGCATCCAGTTTTCCAATTGTCGTTACAGCGCCGCTGGGCCATTTCACTTCCACCGAATCGATTCGCGAGCGAGAGCCAAGACCGAAATGCAGCCGCGGGTCACGCGCCGACTGGTAACTCGTTCCGCCCCTTCTTTCGTCGTATGACACCAGATCGCCGGCGGTGACCTTCACGCGCGCTCCCACCGCGTCGCGGTTCGATTTAGTCCCTTCCAGGGAAATCGACAGCCAGTGATTTTGATTCCCGCCGTCGTTGCGCAGCAGTTGAGCGTACTCGCCATTATTGCTGGTGAGGATGTCCAGATCGCCGTCATTGTCGAAGTCTCCGATCGCCGCTCCTCGGCTGACGCGCGCCAGACGAAAATCACCGCCCATCTGGTCGCTTACGTTCTCGAACGTTCCATTTCCCAAATTCCGGAACATCACCTTCGGTTCGGCGTACTGAACACCTATGTGGTATCGAGCGATGTTGTCGAGAACGTTTCCACAGGCCATGAAGATGTCGCGAGCGCCGTCATTATCGAAATCCATAAAAGCGGCGCCGAACTCGCTCAGATGGTACGTGGCATAGCCGATCTTGCTTTGCATCGTTGCGTCTTCGAATGTTCGGTCACCCATGTTGCGATAGAAGCGCGCGAGTTGCATGTCGAGATGCGCGATAACAACATCCATTCGTCCGCTTCCCGTCGTATCGGCGGCGTCGACGCCCATTCCTGCTTCCGCCGCTCCATCCATGCTCACCGCGATCCCGCTCTCGTAACCAACTTCGCGGAATGTACCGTCGCGATTGTTCTGGTACAGAAAATTCGCCATCGAATCATTCGCGATCAGGATGTCCTGCCAGCCGTCGCCGTCGTAATCGAAAGTGACGACGCCCAGGCCGTTGCCGGGCTTGGCGCCAACGCCGGAAACCTTACTCACGTCCGTGAATGTGCCGTCGCCGTTATTGCGATACAGCGTGGGCGGCTCGCCGTGGTAATCGTCGGGATGGCAGTAGCTGCGCAATCCGGGACCACGATCGCCGCAGTAGTAATTGGTCTCCGGAGTCCAGTCGACATAATTCGCGACCACAAGATCGAGGCGGCCATCGCTGTTGTAATCGAACCATGCTGCGCTCGATGCCCAGCGCCCTTCATTTGCTACTCCTGCTTGCTTCGTCGCATCGGTGAACGTGCCGTTGCCATTGTTGTGATACAGAATGCAGCGGCCATATCCGAGCACGAGCAAGTCCGGAAAGCCGTCGTTATCGTAATCTCCGACGGCCACTCCCATTCCGAAAAGCCCTTCAGCGCCAACGCCGGCCCGCTCCGTAACGTCACTGAATGTCCCGTCTCCGTTGTTGTGATACAGAGCGCTTCGCAAGGGCTGTTTGGGCGAATATACCCGCGTAGGCGCACTATTTACGAGATAGAGATCCAGCAAACCGTCCTGATCGTAGTCGATCCAGCCGCATCCTGCGCCCATCGTCTCAATCAGGTATTTCTGCGAGGAGGCAGCATTGTCATGCAGAAAGTTGATGCCGCACTGACGAGCCACATCCACGAACTGTACTTGCGATGACGGAACGGCGGCAAGCGAAGTGGAAGCGAGACCCCTCGTTGCGTACGGCAGCGCGAGCGTGCCGGCCACGGACCTCAGTAATTCTCTTCGCGAAATTCTGGAACCGGATTTCACGTCGATTTTGTTCCGTTCCGATGCGTTTATGTGCGCGCCCAACTGACAACACAAAAACTGCGTAGTGGGTCAGTTTGGATTTCCCAGATCGTGACACCGGGTTTCAGGGTTTGATGATTCAAACCCTGGTGATTCAGCCCTGATATAAAAAAAACAGTTAAATTCAAACTGACCAGTACCCGAAACTGCAATCCTTTGCACCATTAGAGCGATGCCGTATATTGTATCTTGTGACTCACCCGCATCTTGCCAAGCCGGCGCTATTTTTTGCTCTCCTGATCTTGGCCGTGTTTGCAGCGGCGCGGAATGCGGATGCGCAGAGCAGTTCAGCTTCGCCGCAGAATAGCTCACCGTCTCTCGCGCAGCGTGGGTTGGAGTTGGCTAACTCTGGCCATTGCCGCGAAGCTCTGCCGACCCTCGCTAGGGCCCTGCCACACATCGCTGACCGCGCCACGAAATACAAAGCCGAGATCGCCATGGCGCAGTGTTCGATGAGCCTGCACGATGTTTCCGGAGCGCTCGAGAACCTCGGACGGCTCAATCGCGACTTTCCTGACGATCCTCAGGTGCTGTACATCACCACTCATTTCTGTGGTGAAATGGCCAAAAATGCCTCGATGGAGCTGGCGAAAAAAGATCCCACCTCGTATCAAGCGCAAGAGCTCGATGCAGAAGCGTACGAGGCCAACGGCAAATGGTCGGACGCGCTAGCCGAGTACAGGCATGTCCTCCAGCAGTATCCGAACCTGCCTGAGGTTCACTATCGAATCGGTCGCGTCATACTTTCGATGCCGTCCACTCCCACCACCGCGCAGGACGCAAAGGAACAGTTTGAAGAGGAGTTAAAGATCGACCCCGGTGATGCCGCCGCCGAGTTTATGCTGGGCGATCTCGACCGCCAACTCGAGCAATGGGATCAGGCCGTCCTGCATTTCCGGCACGCATCGCAGCTCGACGTGGGATTTTTGGAAGCCGACCTCGGCCTCGGCATGGCATTGAACGCTGAAGGGAAGTATCAGGAAGCAATCGCTCCGCTGCAAAAATACATTGCTGGTGTGCCAGACGACGCCGCAGGTCATTATCAACTCGCAATGGCATATGCGCGCACTGGACACCGGGACGAGGCGGAGCGCGAACTTGCGCGCCAGCGCGAACTGGACGCGCGAGTCAACAGAAGCAGCTCCTCTGACGACAAGCCGCCGGAACCTCGCCGATAGTCCCGCAGCGCCGAGATAATTCAGCTCATCGAAAGCTACAGTCAGCGATAAACCTCGCCTCGAACGAGCCGGATTTTGTCAGCGCGCCCGCGAGGAATTTCTGCGAATCGGAATTATTTCCGGGGTTCCTCGATTGTCATGACGCGGTCAACGCCCAGATTTTGCAAGGTCTGGCGGCGCCCGCTCGGCCACCGGACTTCCACTTCCTTGATCAATTTGCTTTGCCCCAAACCAAAGTGCACGCGAGGGTCGCTTGAAGATGCGTAGCCCACAGCGGTGGTCACGTGGTTCGACTGCGACCGCCCGTCTTCCGTCACGATCCGGATTTGCGCGCCGATTCCCATCCTGTTGCTCTTCGTTCCCACCGCGTTGAACAGGATCCAGTGGTCATCCGTTTTTGAAACGTTGCGCCACAATTCCGTCGGACGGCCAAGCGCCGTCACTACCGCATCGATTCGCCCGTCGTTGAACAAACTGCCAAATGCAGCCCCGCGGTGTGGCGCCAGCTTCTGGAACTCCGATCCCGCAAGCGCGCTCACGTCTTCGAAGTTCCCATCGCGCAAATTCCGGAAAATGGAATTCGGTTCGCCGTAATGCCGGCCTGGTACCACCAGGCCGACCGTGTCCATCACATTCCCGCGCGCGACGAACAAATCTTTCCAGCCGTCATTATCGAAATCGAAGATTCCGTTGCTCCATCCGGACATGTTCACCGTGGGAATGGCAAGACCGCTCCCTTTGTTCGTGAAGTTGCCGTTCCGCTGATTCGTGTACAGCGGAAACGTTTCGTGTTCCACCGCCGTGTGCCAGATATCCGGCCAGTCGTCGTTATTCACGTCCCGGAAGTCCGACCCCATACCGGAGAGAGCCAATCCAAATGGCCCGTAGGCGACCCCGGCCCACACTCCGTCTTCTTCAAATTTCTTTCCGCCCACGTTCCGGAACAGGAAGTTCGACATGGTGTCGTTCGCAACGAAAGCGTCCATGAAACCGTCGTGATCGTAATCCGCGAACGAGACGCTCATGCCTTTCCCAAGGTGTTGGAGGATGCCGGTCTCTTCCGACACATCTGTGAAAGTCCCGTCTCCATTGTTTCGATACAGAGTGTTGTGCAGTGGCGAGTAGTATTTGGGATGGCAGTAGCCTCGAACGCCGGCCGTCCCACAGTCCGGGTCCTTATCCACTTCCCATTTGCAGTAGTTGACGACGAACAGATCAAGAAGGCCATCGTTGTTGTAATCGAACCATCCCGCGCCCACCGACCACATCTTCATCCCGTACATCGATTCGCCGGCTAAGCCGGCTTTCTTCGTTATGTCCGTGAACGTGCCGTCGCCATTGTTGTGAAGCAGTTGATTGGCTGTGACGTTCGCTACAAAAATATCCGGGTGGCCATCATTGTCGTAATCCCCCACCGCCGCGCCCATCGTATATCCCGCTCCAGCCACGCCGGCCTTCTCCGTAACGTCCGTGAACGTTCCGTCCTGGTTGTTGTGAAACAGTCGATTCCAGTATTTCGGTGAGTCCTTCTCGAGCGAGGGGATAGCCGCGCCGCTGGTCAGGTAAATATCCAGGTAGCCGTCGCCATCGTAGTCCAGTAGGGCGACGCCGCCTGCCATCGTTTCGGGCTGATTTTTATTCGGGGTAGGACAGTTTTCCGTGATGTAGTGCAAGCCTGCTTTGTCGGCAATATTTTCAAAACGAATCAGCGAAGGAGTGGCGGGCCGGTCCACCTTTCGGTTCGATACGCCCGATCCCGCAGCCTGCGCCAGAAGGTTGGGTGCACCTGCGAAGGCCGCCGCGGCAAACGCCAGTTCGCGGCCAAATTCTCGCCGCGAAAGGTCCTTCCGTTGCGAGTCGTTGCGCAAAGAAGAGCGTGGCTCTGGATTCCTGGTTCGCTTATCCCGAGGCCGTGACACCAACTATCCTTTGCCTTTGACCCGAAGCGCGCTCGCTATCCTGGAAACTGTCGCCAGCCGGCATTCACATTCCAATAGACGCCGTATCGTTCACCCAATATGCGATTGAACGGAATCAGCTGAGTCGCCTTCTCGTGGCCGACAGTTTGGAACGTCAGCGACTCGCCCTTTACCGGCTCGAGCCACTTTGCCGATGCGAGTTCCTCGGGTGATTTCACCGAAATATCCGTGGATCCCTGTGGTTGTGCATGCTCCGGCGAGAGATACGTTGGCCCCATCACCTCATCATGCTGCATTTGTTCCGTGAGTCCGTCTGACCCCAGGTTTGCGGCCAGCACAATAGGCCCGTACATCGCGGCTTGCTGGGTCGGATCGCCAAGAAGAGGCTCGGCACGCAATCGCATCGGCAGCTTCACTTCCACTTTGTCGCCGTCGGCCCAAGTCCGACGAATTTCCAGGTAGCTCCCCGAATTCGCGAACGCAGCAAGCGGCTTCCCGTTCACCGAAACCGAAGCGCCTTCGGCAATCCAAGCGGGTATGCGCACGTTGATTCCCGCCTCGACGGGATGACTCGCCTTCACGATCAGCGTTGTGGCTTCTTCCTCCGGGAATTTCGTTTCCTGACGGATCGTCAGACCTTTTTCCGGCCATCGGACTTCCGACGCGATGAACAAATTCACGAACACATCGTTCGCGTTGTGGAAATAAATCGAATCGGCAAATTTCGAGAATTCCTCGGAGCCTGTCCCGGTGCAGCACCAGAATGAATTGAATCGCGAGTTGAAATACTTCCAATAGCCCGTCTTGAGCGGCAGATAGTACATCTTCATGCCCTCGGCATCCTGCGTGCCCATGCGTGAGTTAAACAGCGTGCGCTCGTAATAATCGAAGTAGCGCGGATCGGCCGTCCATTGGTACGCGTGCCGAGTGAGTTTCAGCATGTTATAGCCGCAGCAGCATTCCTCAGACCACAGGCTCAGCTGGCCCTTCAGGTCGCCGGGAGCGGTCTCCCAGCCTTCGCCATTGCTGGTACCGCCGGTCGAGTAAGTACGTTCCGATGTCACTTCGTCCCAGAAGTAGGAAGCGATCTCGTGATAGTACGGGCTGCCGGTCAGCTCATATCCACGGGCTGCGCCGATCACTTGAGGAATATGAGTGTTAACGTGAAGACCCTTCAACTCGTCGCGATGCGCCGCGAGTGGATCGAAAAACGCCTTGTGCTGGAATCGCTGCGCTGTTCCGAAGTATTGCCACCTGCCGGTGGCGGCGGCCAGGTTGAACAGCGATTCATTCATCCCGCCCCATTCTGTGCGTAAAATGCGCTGCATATGATCGTCGCTGATGCCCACCAGCCAGTGGCCGATCCAGCCCGCCATCGCTTCCGCATTCGCCAGCGCCTGCTCGTTTCCGCAAAGCGTGTACATATCGATGTTGCCGGCCATGATTTTGTGCAGCGTGTAAAACGGAGCCCACACCGGCTTGCCGGCGCTCAGCCGATCGAAGAATGTTTCTGGAAAAGCGCTCAGGTATCCGTTGTTCATCGCCTTCTGGCACTGCGCCAGCTCCGCAACCACCGCGTCGCCCCGCTGCTTAAGGGTGTCATTGCCCGTGCTGGCGTAGCTCAGCGCGCAAGCCGAAAGAAAATGCCCGGTGTAGTGTCCCCGCAGTTCGCAATCAGGAGCCTCCCAGCCTCCCAATGGCTCGGCTGAACTGGAGAGGCTTGCCGTTACCTTGAAGTTGTGCACCAGACGGTCGACCGGAAGAGACTCCAGCCATTGCTCGTTCACCTGGGTGGCCTTCAGAAAGGGGCCGTCCAGCAGTCGAACCTGGTTCAGGGGGAAAGCGGTCGCCTTCGTCTCAATGAACTCGTGCGCCCGGCGGAAACGCTGGGGCGGAACCGCGGGAAGCCCTGCTGATTTCCCGGCGGGCGCGGCGCCTGCCGCCGCAATCGGCTTTGGCAACGAGGCAACCAGGGCCGCGGATGCCAGACCGGTTGCAGCTCCCGACATGAATCTCCGGCGTGAAATTGCCGTTTCCGACTTATTAGGACGAGATTTTCCTGTAGGTTTCATGAAGGTCCTCGATCGCGTTTCCTCGGGAAGCGTTTCCCCGACGAATACTAATCTCAACCCCCGGCGACTGTCAAACTACAACCGGAAAAACGGAGTTAGAGCTGTCCACGCATTGTCGCAGGCGTGTATGGCGGCATTTGGCGCTGTAATGGCCAAAAGCCGCGCTACGATTACCGATGTGTTAATCGCGCGGCAGGGGAACGAGTTCCGCCGCAAGGAAATTTTACTTGACACCATACAAAATAAATTATACATCTTGCCCAATCGAGAGCCTCTTGGTCCGGAGGCGGTGGGGTTCGGTGAGGAAACGTTTTCTTGATTCACTGGCGAGACATGGTGCGGCGCATTCGTCGCCCGTTTCCCTTTTCGTGTCTTTGTACGCAAACAGTTCGGGAATTTCGAAGCGCAGTGCGGTATCGTTCCGCGCCCGGGATTGATGCTGCGGCTGCGCGGCGCCGCGTCCGGTCGCTGTGCAGCATCGTCGGAAGCGGTGGACGCCCCGACCCATGGTCTGGGACTTGAGATTCGGATGAGTTCGAACAAGGAGGCTGAGATGTCGCTGAGGCGGTATGGAGTCTTCGGGAGCCTGATCGTATTTTCATTGTTTTTCGTCATAGGTACGGTCGTGCCTTCGGCCCGTGCGCAACAGGGCACCGTAGGAACCGTAAACGTCACGGTTGTCGACCAGAGCGGCGCCGTTGTCTCGGGCGCGCAACTGGAACTCCGCGACTTGTCCACGAATACCGTGCGCAACGCGGCGACGCAGGACGCTGGCACCTTCACCTTCGTCGGCTTGAACATCGGCACCTATTCGCTGACGGTCTCGAAGAGTGGCTTCCAGAAGCAAGTGTTCGACTCCGTGATCGTGCATGCTTCCCAAACCACAGACGTGAAGGCCGGCCTACAGGTAGGCGTTCCTACCGAGGTTGTTGAGGTTCACGAGAGCGCTTCGCCTCTGATCGAAACCACCTCCAATGCGATCGGCGCTGTAATCGACTTGAAGCAGATCGAAGACCTGCCACTTGGTGGGCGCGACCTTACGCAGTTGGCGAATCTCGTGCCTGGCACGTCAAGTACGGCGGGCGGCGGTAGCACCTGGAACGGGCTTCCCGCGATTGCCCAGGGAAACAACATCGATGGCGTCATCGGCAGCACGAGCCGAATGAAGTTCAGCGGCAACGCCGAGCCGGCCGCTCAGCCGCGGATCGAAAATATTCAGGAAATGACGGTGCAGACGGACCAGATGGCCGCCAACCAGGGCTTTGGGCAGGCCTCAATGCAGATCAACTTCGTCACGCGCCGCGGCACGAACGCCTTTCACGGCCGCGTTTATGAGGACTTTCAGAACTCCTATCTGAACTCGAATACGTGGTACAACGACGCAATCGGCCAGGAAAAGGGTCATCTCGAAATCAACGATTTCGGCGCCAGCGTTGGCGGCCCCATCCTGAAGGACAAGCTCTTTTTCTTTGGCACCTTCGCTGAAGAGAGGCAACCAGGCACTCGTTTTCCCACCGCCACGATTCTCGACCAGAACGCCCAGAACGGGATCATCAGCTATACGGGCGAGAGTGGCGCTCTGCAAACCGTCAACGTTTACACTCTCGCTGCCGCGTGCAATGCGAATCCCTCTTGCATCGGTTCCAACGCGCCGCTACCGACGACAATCAATCCCGTCATTCAGAGTCAATTTTCATCCATCAACTCTGTCCTCGCGGATGGTACCGTTAGCACTCCGGACCTGACCAACCCTGATATCCAGCAGCTGAGCTGGGCAGTGCCGGCGCCATCAACCGTTTACTTCCCGACGATTCGTCTCGATTACAACATCTCGCAGAACTGGCACTTCGACGGCGCGTGGAACGAGACTAAGGCTTCCGGCGGCAACCTGAATTCGACAGCGTTCTTTCCGGGATCTGCATTCTTGGGCCAGGAGCAAACCCATCCCTACACCAATTACACAGCCGCCATTGGTCTCGACTGGACCATCCGCCCGACCCTGATCAATCAATTTCGTGCTGGGTACCTTTACAACACCTCGGTGTACACAAGCAGTGCAGGCTATAACACTGCGCCCACTGTTTTCTGGGCGAATGATAATCTCACAGGCAACAACATTGGAACAACGCCGCAGCAGTACAATCTCCACACGGGTCAGTATTACCCGTTGGTGAACGCCTCCGATACAGTTACCTGGGAGCACGGAGCCCATAACGTCAGCTTTGGATTTTCCTTCTACCGTGAGCAGGACCACTACTACAATCCTCCGGGCGGCATATACGGAATCCAATTGGGGCTCGCCGCGGGAGACCCGGGGCTCAATGCGATTTCAGACGCAACTCTGCCCGATATCTGCAACGGCCCTACCTGCGTCGAGAATGCAGTCAGTCAGGTACAAGCCTTGTATGCGACCCTTGTGGGACGAATTTCTGGGGCGGGTTCAAACACCGGGGGCTTTGCCGGAAACGGGTACGTCAAAAGCTCGAACCAATACGAACCGACAACCTACAATTTGGATGAATTGCAGAAGGCTTGGGGCTTGTTTGTCTCCGATTCGTGGCGATTCAGACCCAATCTGACGATCAACGCCTCCTTTCGTTGGGACTTCACCGGCGATGATCACGACCTGACAAGCGCGTATCAGGGAATCACGAGCAATGCAGATATTTGGGGTCCCTCCGGACTCAACAATACCTTCAAACCTGGCGTCCTGACGGGGAACACTACCATCGGGGGGACTATTGCAGCTCAGAATCACCAGTACAATCCCTGGAATGTAAGTCCGCAGCCATCTCTCGGCGTCGCGTGGACGCCGGGCTTCAGCCACGGGTTTCTCGGAAAACTGGTCGGCGGCGGTTCAGGGACTACGGTAATTCGCGCGGGATTCAGCATCCGCAATTTCACTGAGCCGTATCAATACTTCTGGGACACCGCAGCGGATTATGGCTATGGGTACCTCCAACAATTCAACATTCAGTCAAGCGGCCTGACCGGAACTGGATTCTATGCCCCCGGCACCCTAGCGCTTGCCGCTGCAGGTGACGGCAACGCATCTTTGTCGGCCGCGGCGACTGGCATCCTGCCCGCGAACGCTCCCTGCGCATCCAGCGGCAATTTTGGCTGCGCCGCGAACGCAGCGGGTTGGTCGTACGTGCCCCAGACGTTCCCAACCAGTACGCCTGAGTCGGAATTCACGTTCCTTGCCGGTGGGCCATCTCTTAAAGGCTTCGACCGGAACATCAAACAGCCTTACACCCAATCATGGAACCTGGGCATCGAGCGGCAGATCGGCAGAAACAATGCGATCGAAATCCGCTACATCGGAAACCGTGTCATTCATCAGTGGATCAGCCTCAACTACAATGAGGTAAATATTTTCCAGGCGAACGGTAGCGATCCAACCTTCCTCGCGCAGTTCAAACAAGCCCAAGCTAACCTCGCTGCGAATAAGACTCTTCCGACGAGCGACCCGTACTACAACACGTTCGCCTATAATTCTGCGGTGCCGGGAGAGGCCGACACACCGGTTTTCGACGCGGCGTTCGCCGGTGAAACAGGATCCCTGCAGAGCCAGGACTGGGGATATTCGCCCTTCATAACCGACCTTCAGCAGGGGCGGGTCGGAGGTATGGCGAACGACCTCACGAATGGAAATCAAGGCGCGGGCACGGGCAAGGCTAACTTCTTCTGCAACCTGGTTGGTCAATCCTTTGCCGGCTGTGCGAACGTGGGTTACGTTGGCGCTGGCGCCGGGTATCCCATCAACTACTTCCAGGCGAACCCTTACTATGGGAATAGCTCCACCTTCTTTATGCAGGCGGGTGGCTCCTCAACTTACAACGCGCTTCAGGTTGATTTCCGCCAGAAGCAATGGCACGGCATGCAGTTCGACGCGAACTATACTTGGTCCCACAACCTCGGCATGAGCACGCCCAATGACTGGCAAGCCGGAATCGCCCAGTACACTTTGCGCGACCTGAACGAGAGTTACGGACCCACAACCTACGACCTGCGGCACGTAGCGCACGTCAGCGGCACGTACGACCTGCCATTTGGCGCGGGCAAGCAATTCCTCAATCACAGCGGTTTGCTTGATCGAGTCGTCGGCGGCTGGACCGTTGGAACAGTCTTTACCTGGCAATCCGGATTCCCGTTCCTTTTGGACGGACCGAGCTTGCAGAGCTTCAAAACGAACTCCACGTACAACGACTCGAGTGATGGTGGTCTGATCCTCAACGGCGTGACACGGTCGCAACTGCAGAATTCGATCGGCGTCTACCCGGCTGCGGGCACCACCCATGTCAATTTCTTCGGTCCGCAGTTTCAGGGCGCGAACATTAAGAACTTCGTGACCCTGAATACCACTCCCGGAACGCTCGCCGCGCCGACCTACTTGTACGGTCCGCATTTCTGGAACGACGACATTGCTGTCACGAAGGTCGTCCCCATTACCGAACGCCTCCGGTTCAGTTTGCAGGGCGAGTTCCTGAACGCGTTCAACCACCCCAATTTCAACGCGTTCAACTTCTATCCCAACTATGCCAGCTGGAACGTCAACGTCCAGAGCGCAGGTTTTGGACAACAGCCAGGTCTGGATGCCTCATCGCCGCGCGCGATTGAGCTACGTGCGAACTTGGAGTTCTAATTCAGGACGGAACTACGAGACAGCCAACGGTGGGGAGCCGGCTTGACCGGCTCCCCGCTGTGTTCGAGTGACCGGTGATCTCGATCCTCGACCGAATCCCTCATCCGTCCAGGGCGCGAATGACAAACACGGTTAGAGATGAAGTAACCTCTCGGGCCAGCGGTGCCTCTTTATCAATCGGCCAGACGCGGTGGAAGGCTCAGCCGATTCCACGCCAGTCCCTTTCCGCGGCCGTTATCGAGCGGCTGCGCGAGAAAATCCTCAGTGGTGAACTGCGCGAAGGCCAGCAACTCCGCCAGGACGTGATTGCGGCCGAATTTCAGATCAGTCGGATTCCCGTCCGCGAGGCGCTAAGTCACCTTGCAGCCGAAGGACTGATCAAGATTATCGCCAACCGAGGTGCCATCGTATCGGCCCTTTCGCCCGAGGAAATTGGCGAGCTGTTCGAGACCCGCGCCGTTCTTGAATGCTATCTGCTGCGTGCCGCAATCCCCAATTTGAAGGACGAGGATTTCAGGCGCGCCGAAGAAATCCTGCAGCAATTCGAAGAGTCGCTGGAAGACGAAACGGAAGCGAAATCCTGGGGGCACTGGAACTGGCTGTTCCATTCAACCCTCTATGCCCCGTCCAATCGCCCCGTCATGATGGGATTCGTAAAGACGCTGAACCACAACTGTGACCGTTACACTCGGCTGCACCTCGTTTTCACGCGCAAGTTGCATTTGGCGGGCGAAGCGCACCAAAAACTCCTCCAGGCGTGCCGAACGGGCGATGCTCAAATCGCTAGCGACGCCTTGTGGAGTCACATCGTCGATGCCGGCCAATACCTGAAGGAGTTCATCGCAAAGCGCCGCGAGCAACACGCCCAGCAGCCGTCCCGCCCCACTTACGCCTGAAAACCGAATAGGGCATTGCGTTTACTAAGCCGCTCGCCTGTCCGGCAGCCGGAGGCCCTGGCGTGGCAGCGTAGGGCCCACCCTAGCAGCCAGAAACTAGGATAGAAGCTCCCCTCGCCTCAGCGTCTTCCGGCCCAACCGTAACCTGCAGCTCCCCTCGGCCAACGTAGGTGCCTCTGATTCAGAAGCCCAGAGGGATCGTCTCCAGGCCGGCAACCAATCCACTCGGTCGCTGTTCCTACCTGCGCACCACGCCGAATTCTTCGGGCACCCTATATCACGGCGAGGCCGAAGAGCCCTTATGTAGACGGGGCACTGCGGCATCTCTCGGGGCCAAACATCAGGGCGGGGTCTACCGTTTGCCATCAGGCATTTGTCGTCAGGCCGGAATCTCCATCGCTTGGGGGAACATGGAACAGGTTTACGACATCTTTGAAGCTTTACCGGATGGGTCCCTCGAGTGGCGTGAGTGTGTTGACGAGCGCCACATCGCTATCGCGCGGGCAGGCGAGCTTGCAGCGCGTTCAGCCAACGAATTTCGCGTGATGCACCTGCCCACCAGCTCCGTCGTCGTCGTTTTAAACGCGAAAGAGCCGTCGCAATCGGAAGGCGGCTCCCAGAATCCCGGCGAGCACCAGGCTGGTCAAGGAGATGTGCCCGTGCCCTGGTGGAGTTTGGTGCGGCGGCGCCCGAAATCCATACCCTGACTCCGTTTCTGAGAATTGACGCGAAAGCTGACCTCTCGCACTGCGCAAGGGGGTGAGACTCAGTCCAATTACACGAGCGGGCGAAGATTCTTGTAGCTTATGCGCAGGCACTCAAGCGGTGCCGGTGGCCCAGAATCCTGCTCGACGAAATAGTGCTGGATGCCGTTCCTCTTTGCGGCAGCGATTACGGCTCTCCAGTCAATCGTACCCGTGCCCACTGGAGTAAAGTGTTCCGCCTGCGCGTTCAGGCTGGTCGACGTCGCATACCCTGGCTTCCGGTCCTTCATGTGAAGTAACCGGACGCGACGGCCCAGCTGCCTGATCATCTGCACTGGATCGCGGCCCGCTTCGGTCACCCAGTAGCAATCGATCTCGACGCACATCAGATTCGGATCCGTGCGCTCCATCAGCGTGTCGAAGCCGGTTGTATTTCCGAATCGGCGGAATTCGTAATTGTGCGTGTGGAAACCCAAGCGCATGCCCATCCGCTGGATTCGCGCTCCCCACTTGTTGAATTGATCGGCCGCGCGTTTGAAACCGTCCAGCGACGTTTGCATTTCGGGCGGCAGCATCGGGCAGATCACATATTCAACGCCAAGCGTTTTTGCGTAATCGAGTTTTGCTTCAAGGCCGTCGTAGTTGAAATGTCCGCTCGGCACTCGCAGGCCATGGTCGCCGATCATGCGCTTCAGTTCCGCGGCAGGATGCGTGTAAACGTCCCAATAGGTCTCAACTTCCTCGTAGCCGATCTTGCGAATCGTTGCCAGCACGCCGGAAAGATCCCGCTGGGTGAGCGTTCGAACGGTATAGAGCTGTACGCCGATCGGCTGGGCAGACGCCAAAGCCCGGCGTGCCGTTGCGGCGCCCGCTATTAGCGCTGCGACTGAAGATTGAAGGAAATCTCGACGGCTGAGCATCGGCCTCCGCGATGGATGTTAGTCCTAAAGCTTGGCAAGAAACATTGCAATCCGCGGCCGCGTAGCCGGTCAGCGTGGATTTTCTCGATCGTTACGCCGGGTTTCAGGGTTTGATGATTCAAACCCTAATTTAAAACAGTTTCAGGGTTTGATGATTCAAATCCTGACATGAAAAAGACTCACCGTGACAATGGGTACAGGCACCAGGCCGCGGCGATGCTCAAGACGACGAACATCAGAAACGTCCAGAGCATGTACTGGATCCGGCGCTTCGTCGTGCGGCGCGCCAGCGAGCCGACGGCGATGGAAATCAGCGCCGCGAAAATCAGCATCGCCGTTAAATGATGTAAGTCACCGAAGAACACGCTGAACTCAACTTTTCAATGTTTGTGCCCGCGCGCGACGGTGAAAGCATCGCACACGCCCATGATATTTATGATCCCGGCGCCCGCGATGAAGCGCGTTCCGTCGTCTCCCATCGCGCGAGCCACATCGGGTCCGGATTTCTCGAGTACGTGCGCGAGAAGATAGAAAACGCCGGAACTCGCGTCGGCTAGAAATCCAAGCGTCCCGAACGGATCCACCGAATGCGGCGCGAAGACGTTGCCGCGCATCAGGTATCCAATCACGGCAAGTCCGCCAACCGCTACAAAGAACGCCACTGCGCGCCCCCAGCGTCGGAGCAGAAGGTGACCGAGGCCCGGAACGAACCATGCAATGATCGCAATCATCGGCGGCATGGTCGCACTGGTAATACGCGACAGCGGTCCTTGCTTCAAAGAATGCGCACGGGAAACCCGCGAAACCGAAGCCTCGTCCTGCTCCATTTGCGAAAGGGACGCAAGTGGCCCGGATACGTCACTGGCGCCGACGTCGACGGATACCGTCTTGACGGCGGGCGGATTTTCGTCGGGGTTCCGCAAATCAATATCTCAAATGGCCCGTGCTTGTCGAGACTGCCTGTAACAAGCGCATTTCTACCGCTCAGTTCGCCCCGCTCAGTTCGCTCTCCAAGGCGGCGCAAACACAGCTTCGCCTCAGGCGAGCAGCGGCAGGATCTCCTGTTGGACGGCGCCAGTGATGCGCGCGTCTCCTTCTCCGACGTAAACGTCCACCTCGCTGCGCACGCCAAACTCCGGCAAATAAATGCCGGGCTCGATCGAAAAGCAAGTGCGCGGAACGATTTTGCGGTCGTCGCGCGTCTCATATCCATCCATGTTCGCGCCGTTGCCGTGGACCACCTGGCCGATGCTGTGTCCCGTGCGGTGAACGAAGTACTTTCCATAGCCAGCCTTGCGAATCGTTTCGCGCGTGATTCGATCAACTTGCCAGCCCTGGATCTCCCGGCCCTTTGCGACGTTCTCCTTTACGAATGCCACTGCGTTATCGCGAGCCTCGCGCACGATACGGAAGATTTTCGAGTACTTGTCCGGTACGCGATCGCCCAGATATCCCATCCAGGTGATGTCGTAATACACGCTGCCGGGCTGGCTCAATTTTCCGAATACGTCCAGCAGCAGCAAATCGCCTTTGCCGATTGGCCGCGAGCCGTTCTCCTTCGGCTCGTAGTGCGGGTTCCCATTATTCGGTTGCACCGCAACAATGGGCGGTTCAGGGTGCAGGCCGCTTGCGCGGAATTGCGCCACCATCCACTGTTGCAGCTCGTATTCTGTCAGGGTTTGCCGGTCGCGCACAAACGACGCCGCTCTCGAAAACGCTTCGCTCGTCACGCGATCGATAATCCTGCCCGCAGCTAGATGTGACTCAAGCTGCTCCGCCGACCAGCTCGCTTCGAAGATTTGCACCAGGTCTGCTGAGCTGACGACTTTCTTTTTCAGTTTGCGAACCAGTTCGACGGTCCCGGCATCGACGAGCCCGATATAGGGAATATTGTTCTCCGGCGAATACTGCATCGCGATTTTCTTGTTGCCCTTCAGCAGTTTGGGAAGCAGCTTGTACAATTCTTCCCAGCCGGAGTAGACAAGCTTTTTGCCCGGCACTGCGTCCAGAGAACCCTGCTCGATCCGATGGACGAGTTTGCGAGGTTCCCCTTTGGCCGGAACGAAATAGTACCAGCGCCGCGTCGCCAGGCCATGGCCGTTCAGGCCAAGAATATTCGCGGCGATCGGATCGCGCCGGTGATGGTCGTAGAAAAGCCAGCCGTCAATCTTGCTGGCGCGGAGTTCGGCCTGGATCGCGGCGATGTCGGCCATATCGGTAACTCTCTTTCCGCGGCGGAGCGCAAAGGCGAGGACCTGTGCGGCGGCTGCTAGGCGGGGATGAGGCGCGCATCCTGCCAGATTCAGCGGTTCCCCGTCTCCGGCCACGATTCTAACAGCGGGTTACGACACATTCAAATCCGCGATTAGCGGGAACGTTTGGTCCTGCCGCGCATCTGAGAAGTCGGAATGCCGGCGATTTCGGGTGTTATAGGCTTCTTGTGTGTGGCAAACTCGATGCTGTTCCGATATCGGCCTCCGATTCTCCGCGAATGCGCAGACCCAATTCGTCGCCGCCTCTGTTGCGACGACAACTCCAGCGAATGAGGTCATTGAATGAAAGCGATCATGGTTCATCAGTTCGGCGGACCCGAAGTCTTGAAGTACGAAGACGTTCCGACGCCCCAACCTGCGGCCGGCCAGGTACTGGTGCGCGTCCACGCAGCAGGCGTAAACCCGTATGACACATACATGCGCGCCGGCACGTACGCCATCAAACCTCCCCTGCCCTACACGCCTGGATCGGACGCGGCAGGCGAGGTCGAGGCGGTCGGCCAGGGCGCGGCGAAATTCAAGCGGGGAGACAGGGTGTATACCGCCAAGACCGTCACGGGCGCCTACGCGGAATACACACTAGCGCTGGAATCGCAGGTCCACCGGTTGCCGGAAAAGGTCAGCTATTCGCAGGGCGCGGGCGTGTGGGTCCCCTACGGGACGGCATACCACGCACTATACCAATGCGCATTGGCTCGCGCCGGCGAAAGCGTACTCATTCATGGCGCGAGTGGCGGCGTAGGAACGGCAGCCGTTCAAATCGCGCGCGCCATGGGGATGACAGTTCTCGGAACCGCCGGCACGGGGAAAGGCTTGGATCTCGTCAGGCGTGAAGGCGCTCACCACGTCTTCAATCATTCTCAATCCGGATATCTTGAAAAAATTATGGAAGCCAGCGGCGGGCGTGGCGTTGATGTCGTCCTTGAAATGCTTGCGAACGTGAATCTGGCCCACGATCTGAAGCTGCTCGCCCCGCAGGGACGCGTGATCGTAATCGGCAGTCGCGGTGATGTCACCATCACGCCCCGCGATCTGATGGCGCGCCGAACCTCCGTTCGCGCGTTTACTTTGTGGGGAATCAGCGAAGCCGAAGACAAAGAGATTCATGCCGGCCTGTTCGCGGGGCTCGATAGCGGCACCTTCCGACCCGTCGTCGGCAAAGAATTGCCGCTCCAAGACGCTGCGCGTGCCCATCAGCAAGTGCTGGAGCCCGGCGCCTTCGGAAAAATTGTCCTCGTTCCGTAACGCAGAACGCCGTAACACAAAACTCGGTAACACAAACAAAGCGCCGGGAAGCCCTTCCCGGCCCTTTGTCATTCATACCTCAACACAGTGGCGATCGTTCGCGTCGTCTCGCTTACAGCGCCGCGCACACCGCCTTGGTTTCTGTGTAATGTTCCAGCGCCTCATGGCCCATTTCGCGGCCCCAGCCCGACTGCTTATATCCGCCGAAGGGTAGCGCCGCGTCGAAGATGTTGTAGCAGTTCACCCACACGGTTCCGGCACGCAGCTTGGACGCCAGCGTGTGAGCTTTCTTGATGTCGCTCGACCACACGCCTGCCGCAAGCCCGTACACCGTATCGTTCGCCTTCGGAAGAAGCTCCTCGGGATCGCGGAACGGAATGGCCGTAACCACCGGCCCGAAGATTTCCTCCTGCACCACCTTCATCTTGTCGTGCGTGTTGACCAGCACCGTCGGCTTCACGAAGTATCCCTTGTCTCCGTGTCGCTCCCCTCCCACCAGCGCCTTCGCGCCTTCGGCCTTCCCCGATTCCAGATAGCCGCACACGCGATTCATTTGTTCTTCGGAAACAAGCGGTCCCATGTCGCTCACCTGGTCGAGTCCCGGGCCAACGCGGATCTTCGTCGCGCGTTGCGCCACGCCGTCAACCACTTCGTCAAACGCTTTTTGCTCCACGTACAGCCGCGAACCCGCGCAGCAGCACTGTCCATGATTGAAGAAGATTGCGCTCGCGGCTCCTGCAATTGCCGACTTCATATCAGCGTCGGCGAAGACGACGTTTGGCGACTTTCCGCCCAATTCCAGCGACACCTTCTTCAAGTTGCCGGTTGCGGCGTGCACGATCAGCCTGCCAACTTCAGTCGAGCCGGTGAACGCCACCTTGTCCACGTCCGGATGCGCCGCCAGCGCTGCGCCGGCCGTTTCGCCATATCCGGCGACGATATTGACGACGCCGTCCGGAATCCCCGCTTCCTGGATCAATTCGCCCAATCGCAATGCTGAAAGCGGCGTTTGCTCCGCCGGCTTCAACACCACTGTGCAGCCGCACGCCAGCGCGGGACCCAGCTTCCACGCGGCCATCAGCAGTGGAAAATTCCACGGGATAATCTGTCCCACAACGCCCACAGGCTCGCGAAGCGTGTAAGCGAGATACTTTGCTCCGGGAGTATACGGAACGGAGATGGGGATCGTGGTGCCTTCGATCTTCGTCGCCCAGCCCGCCATGTAACGGAACAGGTCCACCGCCAGCGGCACATCCGCCGCGCGTGCCACCTTCAGCGGTTTGCCGTTGTCCAGGCTCTCGATCTGCGCGAATTCCTCGGTGTGCTTTTCGAGCAGGTCGGCCAGTCTCCAGATCGCTCGGCCGCGTTCGGAAGCCGTCATTTTCGACCACGGGCCGGTTTCGAATGCCGCGCGCGCAGCTTTCACCGCTCGATCAATGTCCTCGCGGTCGCCCTCGGCAACCTGCGACAGCACTTCGCCGGTTGCCGGATCGAATGTTGGAAAAGTCTTGCCTGAAGCGGACTCTGTCCACTTCCCGTTGATCAGAATCTTATGTTTACGTGAAACGAAGTCAGATACGCTTGGCTCAAGGTTCGCTACTGCAGCTGTCGCCATAAATTTTCTCCTTTTTCGACGTGCCGCGCTCGAAGCGTTATTCTCAAAACAGCGCTTTACGAGCAACTATTCGGCAGAAACCCGAAGCTCCGGCGGGACTGGTATTTCCAAAATCTTGAGGATCGGCGCGATGGAAAGCTGAGACGTAATACGCCTCCAAGTGCGTCAGTCGACGGGGACCGACCGGCCGGAGTCAACCCACAGAAATTACGCCCGGTCGCTCCGGAATTCAAGCGGCGCTTGGACGTTCCGCAAGATTTCCACAGGCCCATAGACCGCCCGGCCAGATTCCACAGCCGTCGGGCGGCCATCCGACATCTCGTCGCCTCAAGCTTTGTCATACCGAACCATCCCAATGCGCCCTGATCGTGGCGCTCCCGCACTGCCTCCGGGATCGGCTGCGCGCTCGCGTCGCCGGCCTCGCCGCTGATCGCGAGATTGCCGCATCGGAGCCGATATCGGTCGCAACACTGGCCTTGCCAGTCTCGACCGCTGCTCCTTTCGCTAGCTGTCGGTAACGAAATTACCCATTTATCAGTCACATCCTCTACAACCCGCCGCAGTCCCTGCAACTCCCGTGAAATCAACAGCAGCCTTTGCCCTCTACCCTTATATTTAGCCGACACATCTGGAGGGCTTTTCTCGACACGCGTGCTGAGAAAAGATTCCGCTAAGTCCTTTACCATCAGCAAAAGTGCCAAAACTTCTCGACACACTTTCAGCTGTTTGTGCATCTCCGCGCGACTGCACCAGGAATGGTGCAATTGGGGAGGACAGGGTCGAGCCGACCAGTCGCAACGGAAGGTCGGCGCAAGCGGCTTCGGCCGGTTATTACCACGGAGAGAGCAGGTTTAGCGGGGTTTTTCGAGTTCTTCGATCAGGGCAGGCACTATCTCAAACAGGTCGCCGACTACGCCGTAATCGGCAATCTCGAAAATGGGCGCGTTCTGATCCTTATTGATCGCGGCAATCGTCCGTGAGCCCTTCATCCCCACCACATGTTGGATCGCCCCGCTGATGCCGAGCGCCAGATAGAGCTTCGGCGCGACCGTCTGGCCGGAGCTGCCGATCTGCCGATCCATGGGGAGCCATCCCTCATCGCAGATGGGCCGCGACGCGGAAACTTCACCGCCTAGCAGCTTCGCCAGCTTTTCCGCCAGCGGAATGTTCTCGGGGGCCTTGATCCCGCGGCCCACGGAAACCAGTATCGGCGCTTGCGTCAAGTCAACGGCCTGCTTCGCTTCGCGGAATAGCTCCAGCGGCTTGGTGCGAATCTGCTCCGGCTTCAGATCAACGGTGACCGGTTTGGTGGGCGCGTTGCTCGTGCCTTTGGCCGCAAGATCGGCGCGAAAAGCGCCAGCCTGAAATGTAGCGATCCAGGGCGGCTCTCCCGTGAAGACCACGTCGGCATTGGTGCGTCCCTGAAACATCTGGCGGACGAAAATCAATTTACCGTTTTCGTGCCGATATCCCACGCAGTCGCCCACCATGCCTTTGGTCAGCGACGCGGCTAGCTTGGGCGCGAAGTCGCGCACCTGATACGTGTGCGGCAGCAGGACGAGATCGGGCTTCGCGCTTTCAATCACCTGGCGAAGGGCGATGGAAAAACCGTCCGGCGTGTATTTGTCGAGCAGATCGTGTTCGACGAGAAGAACTTCGCTCAGTTGGAATGCCGCGAGCTCGTCCGCGAGCGAGCCGACGCCTTTGCCGACGACTGCGCCTGAAATCGTCCCGTTTGTTTGCGACGCGATTTGTTGCGCCGCAGCTAGCGTTTCAAAGCTGACGTTGTTCCATTTGCCTTCGCGCTGCTCGGTAATCAGGAGGATTTTCATGTTTGTTCTGACTTAACCCGGACAATCAGCCGCGCTACAACACCCGTGCTTCGTGGCGCAGCTTTTCGATCAGCTTCGCTGCGATTTCCTTCGGTTGGCCGGTAATGAATTCCGTCTTCTTCGTTTTTTTCGGCACGTAGATGCGCTCGACGCGCTGCGTCGGCGCGTCCTGCACGCCCAGCGATTTGCGGTCGATGATAGCGATCTCCTTCTTCTTCGCGGCCATAATGCCCTTCAGCGTTGCGTAACGAACCTTATTTATGCCGGACTGGATCGACAGCACCGCGGGCAGCGGCAATTCCACCCACTGGAACCAGCCGGATTCGAGTTCGCGCTTCAGTCTCATGCGGCCGTCCAGAACTTCGATGGCCATGATGATCGTCGCGTGCGGACGGCCGAGTAATTCAGCGAGCAGAACGCCGGTCTGGCCAAAGCCCTGATCGTCGCTTTGAAGGCCAGTGAGGATCAGGTCAAAATTCTCCTTTTCAATAGCTGCGGCAAGTGAGCGCGCGGCGCCCAGGGGATCGAGTTTGTAAAACTCGGGATCGGAAACGTGAATGCCACGATCTGCGCCCTTGGCGAGAGCTTCCTTGATGGTTTGCTTCGCGCGTTCGGGACCCATGGAGATGCCGACCACTTCGCCGCCATGCTTCTCCTTCAGACGAAGTGCTTCTTCCAGGGCGAAGCTATCCGGCTCGTTGGTCTCGAAGCTGATATCCGACTCGCGAATCCACGCGCCGCCATCAACGATCGCGAGCGGAGCGTCTTTCGCAGGCACTTGTTTAATGCAAACACCGATCTTCACTAATTTCTCCACGAATAGTAAAGGTCGTATGCGACGGGAGGGATGTTTTCTTTTCGGGCCGCATCGGCCAGCACGCTTTGAATTTTGCAGTAGTCGTCCGACGTGAGGGCTTTTAGCGTGGGAGGCTGTTGGCTCAAATGAGAAAGTTCCCGTCGGAAATGGCCTCTTCTCCTCTTGTCACCCCAAATGCGCGCCAGGACTAATTTATCAAGCGGCACGTGAGCTCGAGTTTCAAGGGTGCGAACATACCGGAGTTCCAAGCACTCGGGAATCAAGAGTAGGTGCTTAATATACAGATTCACTACTTTAGCTGCGTATCCAAAACGGGCGGGCTGATGCTTCATCTTCCTGCTCATGTGGAAATGACTCCGAAATCGTTCAATGATCCCCTTCAACCTCTTGATGTATTCAGCTTTGGAGCAACGTGCGAGTCGGCGCCCGTCCCCAATCTCACGCATCAAGAATTTTTTTATTTTAGGCTCCTCGCCGGCCTTGAAAATCCGCCACGTCGTACCGTTGAACGCGTTTGCTGCAAAATGCTTCGCGACTGTCGACCGGTTTTTCAAGAGCGTCTTGTAAGGATTCATTGTGTCAGTTTATTCACCGTCCCAGCGCTTGAAAACGAGCGACGCGTTCGTGCCGCCAAAACCGAACGAATTAGAGACCGCATACGCGACTTCCGCTTTACGCGCTTTGTTCGGCACGTAATCCAGATCGCAGGCCGGATCGGGATTTTCGTAGTTGATCGTCGGAGGCAAGACCTGATCGCGCAGCGCGAGCACGCTGATGCCCGCCTCGAGTCCGCCCGCACCGCCAAGCAAGTGCCCGGTCATGGATTTCGTCGAGCTAACGGCGAGTTTTCTTGCATGGTCCCCGAAGACGCGCTTCAGAGCCGTCGTTTCGATGGCGTCGCCGATCGGAGTCGACGTGCCGTGCGCGTTCAGATAGTCGACATTCGTTGGAGAAATTTTCGCGTCCTTCAGCGCGGCGAGCGTCACGCGATACCCGCCATCGCCGCCCTCAGCCGGCTGCGTGATGTGGTACGCGTCGCCTGACATGCCGTAGCCGACAATCTCCGCCAGAATCTCAGCGCCGCGACGCTGTGCCAGATCGAGCGATTCGAGAATCAGCACGCCCGAGCCTTCGCCGATCACGAAGCCGTCGCGCTGCGCGTCAAACGGACGGCTTGCGCGCTGCGGCTCGTCGTTGCGCGTCGAAAGCGCGCGCATCGCGGCAAAACCGCCCACGCTCATCGGAGTAATTGCAGCTTCCGCGCCGCCGGCGATCATCACCTCTGCGTCGCAGCGCTGGATAATTTTGAAGGAATCGCCAACGGAATGCGCCGACGCCGAGCAGGCCGTCGCGGTTGCGGAATTCGGTCCCTTCGCGCCGTAACGAATCGAGACGTGCCCCGATGCGAGATTCACGATGGAACCCGGAATGAAGAAGGGAGAAATCTTGCCGGGTCCGCCCTGCAGATATTTCGAGTGCTCGCGCTCGATCACGTCGAATCCGCCGATTCCGGAGCCGATGTAAACGCCGACGGCGGGCGCCAGTTCCGGGGTGATGTCGAGTCCCGACATGCGCACGGCAAAATCGGAGGCGGCGAGGGCCATCTGAATAAACCGCCCCATCTTTTTGACTTCTTTTTTCTCGACCCATTTCAGCGGATCGAAATTGCGCACCTCGCCGGCGATTCGGCAGTCGAAAGCTGTTGCGTCAAAACTGGTGATTGGACCGATGCCGCTCTTGCCCGCCAGCAGGTTTGGCCACACTTCATCCGTGCCGATCCCGCACCCGCAGACCAGCCCAACACCCGTAACGACTACTCGGCGGCTCAAAGAGAGGTCTCCTGTTCGAAGGCGGGGCAGTGCGCAGCACCGCGAAATTGCAGCGCGGCGATCGCGCCCCTGGCACTACTTCTTGGAATGCTTCTCGATGTATTCGGTGGCGTCTTTGACTGTGGCGATTTTCTCGGCGTCCTCATCCGGTATTTCGATGCCAAAGGCTTCTTCGAAGGCCATCACCAGCTCGACCGTGTCGAGCGAGTCGGCGCCCAGGTCGTCCACAAACGAGGCCGTTGGAGTCACTTCGCCTTCATCCACACCGAGTTGCTCGACGATGATTTGCTTCACGCGTTCTTCGACGCTGGCCATTCTGGTAGTTCCTCCGGTCTTCGCGATCTTGAACCCAGGCCGATTGCCATGATGAGGTGCTGCCCCGCTGCAGGCAGGCTCGTTCCCGCAACAGGCTCAGCGGCTGGGACGCTCACCACAGCGAGCACGCCCGCCTGAGGTGCCAGTCCATCCTTGCGGCATCTAAACGCCTAACCGCAATCCGTCCCTTAATTCCGCTCTGAGAATATACCCTGAAACGCGGTAGCCTGTCAGACCCCGCTCATTGTATTCGGGGAGTATGACAGGGTCAACTTTTTGCCGTCGCCTCAATGCAGAGCCTCTTGGTTCGCCCGGCAAATTTTAGGCAGCCGTCAACAGAATCGGCGCTTTGTCCGTGATTACGAGCGTGTGCTCGAAATGGGCGGCAAGGCTTCCGTCGACGGTGCGCTCGGTCCAGCCGTCTTTCGCAGTCGCGCATTGTCCCGCGCCCATTGCGATAATCGGTTCGACAGTGATAACCATGCCGGGCGTCAATCGTTCACGCGACGTGAAGTCGGCATAATTTGGCACGCTGGGCGCCTCGTGAATCGTGCGGCCGATTCCGTGTCCACAGAGCGCGCGAATGACGAAAAAGCCGCTGCGGCGGACCTCGCGCTCGACGGCTCTGCCAATTTCGTTGACGCGCGCTTGTGATTTGGCTACGCGCATGGCTTGCTGAAATGCTCGTTCCGCACACCGAGCCAACTGCCGCGCCTCTTCGCTCGCGGGCTCGACGGGAATACTGATTGCGGCGTCGCCCATGTAGCCGTTCTTTTCGAACGTCACATCGAGCTTCACCAGATCACCGGGCTGAATCTCGCGCGAGCCGGGAATCCCGTGGACGGCTTCGTCGTTCACGCTGATGCAAATTTCGCCGGGAAAGCCGTAGACCATCGCGGGGGCAGAACTCGCGCCATTCTCGCGCATCACTTTCGCGCCCACGTCCGCGATTTGTAACGTGGTCACGCCAGGGCGTACGAATCGCGCCATGGCCGCAAGCGCAAGATGGCAAATGCGGCCCACGTGTTTCAAAGCAACGAGTTGATCGTACGATTCAATTGACATTAGAGACTGACGCTCCTCAGCGCTGCATCGGAAGGCTGTTCCAGGATTCGATTTCCACTTCCCACGAATTGTCAGGCTGCCGCTTCAAAATCAGAAGCATCTTGCCGGCGCTTTCAAACGGTTTCTGGGGCGCCGGTAAATCAATCTTCTGGCGCGTCATTCCCCATTCATAGGCCCAATCGCCGCTAATTTTCAGGTCATGCCAATCGATCGTGCAATACTCCATTTTCGCGCCCTTGAGCTGGGGCGTCAGGCTGTCGAGCCAGTCGGAAATCGCCTTCTTCCCGACCATGGGCTGCAATCCCTGGATCAGGTCCACACCATCGTCAGCCCAAAGCGTCTTAGTGATGGAATTGTCAATCGTCCGGCAGGAATCCGCTTCCTTCTGGTTCAAGGCTTCAATCGCCTGGTGAGCAGAGGTGTGAGCATGCGCGATGCGAGGTAACAAAACAGAAAGCAGAGAAACGATCACGGCCGTGATGAGCTGCAAGCGTAGATTCATCGTGCGCTCCTCGGCAATCTGACTGCCAGGTTAGATTGAGCCGCAACCTAGCCCATGTGCATGCCGCCGTTGATGCCCAGAACTTGACCGGTGATGTAGCCGGCTTCGTCGCTCGCAAGAAACACAATGGCCGTCGCAACGTCGCGGTCGGTCCCAAAACGTCCCAACGGAATCAGCGACTTCATTTTTCCCTTCAGAGCATCAGGCAGTGGATCGGTCATTGGCGTCGTGATGAAGCCCGGCGCGACCGCATTGACGGTGATATTGCGTGACGCGACCTCGATGGCGGCTGCGCGCGTGAGTCCGATCAGGCCGGCTTTCGACGCCACATAGTTCGCCTGCCCGGCGTTTCCCGTTTGCGCGACGACCGAAGTCACATTAATGATCCGCCCGGAGCGCTGTCGCAGCATCGCGCCGAGCGCCTGCTGCATGCAGAGGTGCGCACCAGTGAGATTCGTGCGCAGGACGGCTTCCCAATCCTCAAGCTTCATTCGCAGTTCGAGCGTGTCTCGCGTCACGGCGGCGTTGTTCACCAGAATGTCGAGGCGGCCGAACTTTTCCAGCAATCGCTGAAATGCGCTCTTGACCTGGCCCGCGTCGCCCACGTCCATCGGTACAACTAGAGCCTCGCCTCTCGCCGAACCGATTTCCTCGGCCAGGATGCCAAGCTGCTGCTCGTTGCGCGATGCGAGCACAACCTTGGCTCCCGCTTCGGCGAGCGCGCCAGCTGTGGCGCGCCCGATGCCTTGCGACGCGCCAGTAACCAGGGCCACTTTATCTTTCAGCGAGAACATTCGTTATATGCCTGGGCAAAAGAGAAATCCTCAAGAGGAACCCAAAGCCCGGTTCATCGCCGGGGCATGCAAAAAGATCTCACGAATCCGTGGTTTCCGCGCGGGCCTGCGTGATCTTATCGAGCGTGGATTTCAAGCTCGTAGCGTCCTCCACGTTGAAGCAGCGGACAGAGCGATCGATCTGCCGCAACAGGCCGCACAACACCTTGCCGGGACCGACCTCGACGAAGATCGTCACGCCGGCGGCGATCAGCTCGCGAATCGAATCGAGCCAGCGGACCGGCATTACCACTTGACGAATCAAGGCATCGCGCGCCTCTTCGCCTGACTTGATCGCCTCCGCATCCACGTTTGTCATCAGGGGCGTCCTCAGCGCGCCGAATGCCGCCGATCGCAGCTCGGGCTCGAGTTTCTTCTGGGCCGACTCCATCAAAGCGCAGTGAAAAGGGGCGGAGACGGGAAGCATCACTGCGCGCTTCGCGCCGTATTGGGACGCGATCTCGACCGCGCGCTTGACGGCTGCGGCGTGACCCGAAATGACCGTCTGTTCAGGCGAATTAAGATTCGCTGGAGAGACGATTTCACTATCCGCCGCCTTCTTGCAAATTTCCGCCACGTCTGCCGGTGAAAGGCCCATGATCGCGGCCATTGCGCCCTCGCCTTTCGGCACGGCTTCCTGCATAAATTCGCCGCGCTTACGCAGCAGCTTGATGCCGGTAGAGAACTCCAGCGCTCCTGCTGAGACAAGTCCCGAATATTCACCGAGGCTGTGGCCGGCGACGAAATCGGGCACGATGCCGCGCTTCTCGATCGCGCGCAGAGCCGCAATCGAAACCGCGAAAATCGCGGGCTGAGTATTTTCGGTGAGCTTCAGTTCGTCTTCCGACCCCGCGAAGCACAGCTTCGAGACGGAGAAGCCCAGCGCCGCGTCTGCTTCGTCGAATATTGCTCGCGACTCCGAAAAGTTCTCCGCCAAATCGCGACCCATGCCGGAATACTGAGAGGCCTGGCCGGGAAAAAGGTAGGCGAGCTTGCTCATCCGATTTGCGCTTTCACTTGAGATTCGATCTTGAAAATCGCCCGCAATCAACCTCGTGCCGCTAAGGCGGTAGCGGCGGAAAGCTCCTGCTCGATCTTTTCATTCACGCGCGAACGGCACATTTCCGCAGCAACGCGGATCGCGTTTTTTACCGCGTTCGCGTTCGAGCGCCCATGGCCGATGATGGTAATTCCTCGCACGCCCAACAGCGGAGCTCCACCATACTCCGAATAATCGGTGCGCTTGCGGAAATCGTCAAAGGCGCCCTTCGAAAGCGCGTACCCGATTTGCGACGAAAGCCGGCTCTTGATCGCTTTCTTCAGCATTCCGGAGATGTGCTCTGCAACGCCTTCGCTGATCTTAAGCGCCACGTTTCCGATGAAGCCGTCGCAGACAATCACGTCCACGTTACCGCGAAACACGTCGCGCCCTTCCACGTTCCCGACGAAAGTGATCGATGGATTCTGCTTGAGCCGGTTGAAGGCCTCCCGCGTCAGCTCGTTCCCCTTCATTTCTTCTTCGCCGATCGAGAGAAGAGCCACCCTCGGCTTGCGCACGCCAAAGATCGTCCGGTAGTAGATTTCGCCCATCACGGCGAATTGCTCGATCTGGGCCGCTTTCGAGTCCACGTTGGCGCCCACGTCGAGGATTACCGAAGCCTTTTCCTTTGCGTTGGGAAACGCCGCGGCCAGCGCAGGACGGTCAACGGATGGAAGCGTTCCCAGAACGAAGCGGGCGATCGTCATGGCTGCGCCGGTGTTTCCCGTGCTGACCACCGCTTCGGCTTTTCCGTCGTGCACCAGGTGAGCCGCCACGTGAAGGGAGCTGTCTTTTTTGCGCCGAAACGCCTGGGAGGGCGAATCGCGCATGGTGATCACTTCCCTCGCGTTCACCACCTCGATGGACTGTCCGCGGTAGCGGTGCCGCGCCAGTTCGTGCTTAACGGTCTCCTCTACGCCCACCAGGAGGATGCGAACGTCGTACTCCCGAGCCGCCAGGATCGCGCCTTCCACTTCGGCGCGTGGCGCATGGTCGCCGCCCATGGCATCCAGGGCAATAGTGGTCATCAAAAGCTCCGCTAAATCCGCTTATGCTTATATCTGTTGCCGAGAAGGTAGGACGAGGGAAAGTTAGGCCGTCTTGGCCGAAGTGTCAATCACTTCGCGCCCTTTATAGTAGCCGCAGTGGGGACACGCGCGATGAGGCAGCTTCGTCTCATGGCAATGGGGGCATTTCGAGAGCGAGAGCCCGGTCAGATGATCGTGCGCCCGCCGGTTGCTTGTCCGGCGCTTCGAGTGACGGCGTTTTGGATTGGGCATGACACAACTCCTCTTCATGCCGCCACTTTGGCGGCCTGATGTAACGAACAGTGTATCGTTTTATTGCTTTTTGAACCAGTCTTGCTTCAGGCGTGCCAGCGGAGCCATCCGAGGATCGCTGCCCGTCTTTTCACACCGGCATTCCTCGTTGTTCAGGTTGGCGCCGCAGTGGGGGCACAGACCGCGGCAATCGCTGCGGCAGATCACCTTCATGGGGAGAGCCAGATTCACCTGCTCCGCAAGGATATCGGCCAGAAACAGCCCGTCACCTTCAAAGAAACCGATTTCCGTATCTTGCAGATGCAGCTGAACTTCCTCTTCGCCGGCCATCGACGCCATTGGCCGGTATAGCAGATCGAAGTCGCGGCTGATCTCTTCCACCACCGTGTCGAGGCAACGCGCGCACACAAGTTCCACTCGCGTGTGAAGGTTCCCCCAAATGCGGATCTGTCCGTCGACCAGTTCCGCCGCCGCGCGCACTTCCAGCGGTTCCAGCTGCCGGAACTCGCCGGAGTGAAAATCCAATGTGCCGGGGGAGTAGCTCTTGCGGATGCGTGTCTTGCGAACCGCTAAATCGTTGACGTCTAGAAACATGAGTCTTTACCCGAAATTTAGTATCAAACGCCATTATAGGTCGGGGGCTCGGGTTGTCAAGAAACGCGGCCGGAAACGGCTTGCCATGCCTCCAAATCAGCAACTCGCACGCGCGCTCTCTGATTTGCCTTTTGTCGAGGGCCATCTGATATTCTTCCTCTCTTTCGGTTCGTCAAAGGCTCGGATGAACATCGTTGAACTGACGCGAAGACTCGTTGACATCGAGTCGATCACCGGGAATGAGCTCCAGGTGGGGTCTTATCTTTTCGACTGCCTGTCCAGCCTTGCGCGGTCTACCGGCGGCGCGATCGAGCGTATGGACGTGGAGGCGGACCGCTTCAACGTTCTTGTGTATTGGGGCCAGCCACGGGTCGCTCTTTCAACCCACATGGACACGGTCCCGCCGTTTTTCCCTTCGCGCGAAGATGCCAATTACATCTGGGGCCGGGGCTCGTGTGACGCGAAGGGCATCGCGGCTGCTATGATTTGCGCGGCTCAGAAGCTGCGCGAGCAAGGCGTATCGGGATTTGCGCTGCTTTTCCTCGTCGGCGAAGAGCGCAACAGCGCCGGCGCGTTCGCTGCGGCGCGATCTCCTCGCGGCTGCCGGTATGTGATCAACGGCGAGCCGACGCAGAACAAACTCGCTCTAGCATCCAAGGGAGCATTGCGGCTGGAAATCCACGCTCGTGGTACGGCAGCTCATTCCGCCTATCCGGAGCGGGGTAACTCGGCAATCGACGGCCTGTTGGACGCGCTCGCGAAGATTCGGCGAATTCCTCTGCCCGGCGATGAATTGCTCGGGTCCTGCACCCTGAACATCGGCACAATCGCGGGTGGCCGCGCCCCGAACGTGATTGCCGACTCCGCGAGTGCGGAAGTTATGCTTCGTCTGGTCGGTGATCCTGAGCCGATTCGGCAGGCGATCGCAAAGGCTGCACAGGGCCACGCTGAAGTGAAAGAGGTTCTTTGCGTGCCGCCGATTCACTTCGAATGTGTCGACGGCTACCCCACCATCGTTGTTTCCTTCACTACCGACGTGCCTGCTTTGACTCCCAGCTGGGGCAAGCCCTTGTTGATCGGTCCCGGAGACATCCTCCTCGCGCATACGGCGGACGAGCGCGTGGCAAAGGAAGATCTGCTGGATGCGGCCGAGATCTATGCGAATCTGACGCGGCAGTTGCTGGCCAAGTGAGTGGTTTCCGCTCGTGTACCGCTGCGTCGAACCTGGTTGCCGCGGTTTCAGTGCGCGAGTGACGCAGAGATTTTCTTCTGGTATTCGCGCGCCTTCGCCAGAATTCCCGGCGCGTCGAGCGTCAGCATGCGCCGATCTTGCATGACGATTTGCCCGCCGATGATCACCGTCTTCACGTCCGAAGCCTTTAGCGCGTACACAAGTTCGGAATAGACGTTGTACATCGGAGTTGCGTGCGGCGCGGTGGTGTCGATCAGGATCACGTCGGCCTTCTTGCCCGGTTCGAGCGATCCGATTTCCTTCTCCATGTGAAGTGCGCGCGCGCCGCCGATCGTAGCCATTCCAACAACCTGCTCCGCCGGTAATGCGCGAGGATCCATTCGCGTCACTTTCTGCAATTTCGCAGCGAGGTCCATTTCCTCGAACATATCCAAATTATTGTTGCTCGCGGCGCCGTCTGTGCCGATCCCCACGGCCAGGCCCGCTGAGAGCATGTCCGGCACGGGCATCACACCGGCCGCCGTCTTCATGTTGCTCGAAGGATTGTTCGTGCAACCAACGCCGAAATGCACCAGTGCGGTAATGTCGGCGGCGTTCATCCAAACGCAATGCGCCGCAACCACATCGGGCCCGAGAAATCCGATTCGCTCCAGGTACCCGACCGGCGTGGCTCCATGCTGTTCGCGGCTTTGCTGCAATTCGAATTGCGCTTCAGACAGGTGGGTCAGGATCGGGACGTGATTGCGTCGAGCGAGTTCCGCGGCTTCCTGCAGCGTCTTTCGCGAACAGGTATAAATCGAGTGCGGTGCTACCGCCGGCGTTATCAGCGGATCGTTTTTCCAGCGATGGATGTAATCCTGCGTATAGCTCAGTGCCTCGGCGGTCGTCTTATTGTCGGGCGCGGGAAAGTCGATGATCGTCTCGCCCAGGACCCCTCGCATGCCCGCATCCTTTGTTGCGCGTGCCACTTCGTCCTCGAAGTAATACATGTCTGCGTAGGTAGTGATTCCGCCTCGCAGCATTTCGAGAACGCCTAGCTTCGTTCCCCACGTGACGAAATCCGGCGTCACGTTGCGCGCTTCGGCAGGGAAAATGTATTTGTGCAGCCACTCGTCGAGCGCGAGATCGTCCGCCATTCCTCGAAACAGGCTCATGGCCGCGTGCGCGTGCCCATTGATGAAACCGGGAAGTACCAGGTCGTTGTGTGCGTCAATCGTGCGCGATGCATCGAATTCCGATTCGATTTGTGAAGTCGTTCCGACGCTCACGATTGAGTCGCCGCGAACGGCCACGGCGCCGTCTGCGATTACGCGCTTTTGCGCGTCCATCGTAACCACGGTGCCGTCCGCTACGATCAGGTCCGCGTGTTCCTTTGCGGCAGTAAAAGCTGCTGAAGCACACAGCAGCGCGAACAAACATATACAGATTGGAATGCGCGAAGGTGAGGATCGCGAAGAGAATGCCCGGATGCTGTTCATCGTTGGACCTGCCGCCGAGTTTCGCGGACGTTCCATTTCTGCGGATGTGCGCCCATCATGGCGCTTCATAAACAAGACTGCTTCCAGTAAAAGACCCGCCTGAGTTAATAAACGACCGAATGAATGAGCTACAAAAAAGATGAATCGAACGCGCGCGGCAGCAATTTCGCCGACCTTTCCTGTTCAATTTTGCCCTTCAGATTCGCAAGGATTATCGGAACATCGCCGCAGAATTCCCAAATGATCTGCCGGCACGCGCCGCAAGGTGGTGTTAGCGCGTCTGTATCTGCAACCACGGCGAGCGCATCGAATCCGCGCTCCCCTTCGGAAATTGCTTTGAAGATCGCGACGCGCTCGGCGCACAGGGTAAGGCCATAGCTTGCATTTTCAACATTGCAGCCCGTGTAGATGCGGCCTGATTTCGCGCGCAATGCGGCGCCAACGCGAAAATTCGAGAACGGTGCATGCGCGTTCTCTCTCGCGTGTCTCGCGGCACAGATCAGTGCATCCTGCTCATCCTGCATGCGCGGGATTGTATCGAAGTAGCGGATCGAGCGAAAGGCAAACCGGCGGCCACGAGGGAAATGGCCCGGAAACACACGCCCGCCGCAAAGAGGGTTGGTAAAAGCGGCTTTCAGCGGGCGTAGACGTTACTTCAATTCGATCACTTCAAGCCCATGCGTTGGAAGTGTCAGCTTCAACTCATGCCCGCTGATTTGTTCCAGTGATGGGGCGGGCAACTTGGCGGCCGCCTGCAGTCCGCGCACCTGTTCTTTTGTGGGGTACGCCGGCGATCCCATCTTTTGAAATGCCGTTTCGGAGTCACCAGTAGCCGGATCGACAGCGGAAATAGACGCTTGCGTCGGATTGAAATTCTTGAATTCAAGCGTAACCGTCTTCGCCGAGCCGGGCTTATCCGGCGGTGCGTAGTTCCAAACGGCCACCACGACCGTGCCGTCGGACTTGCGCGTCACAAGCGCCGAATCTGAGTTCGAATCGATCCGGCGATCGCCCAGTTCGTGCAGCAACTTGAACGCATTGAACGAAGGCTTGGGAATTCCGAGTTCAGCGATCAAGCCGAAGCCGCCGTAAAACGGTGTTTTGACTACGCCCTGTTCTTCGAATACGTCAGAAAACGTCCAGTACGACATCATTTTCGTGAGGCCGTCACACTCGCGGATCATATTCCCCAGCCATGGTCCCATATAGGCTGCGTCGGTCACGTCCTGCTCGTTGTCGTATGCCGCGTTAAACTCGCTCCAGATCAGTGGAATCTTTGGCATCACCGAAGTTGTGATCTCGCCGTGCACCTTGCTGACGGCGCGGCACACCATGTCCTTGCGAGAAATTTGCTCGTGCGTGCCGAAGACGTTTTCTGCTGTGTCGTTGCCATAGACGTGCGTTGAAACGAAATCTACGGGCACATGATTTTCGTGGCAGTGCTTGATAAATGCGCCCACCCATGCGGCCTGGGCGGTCGCGGGTCCTCCCACGCGCAAACGCGGACTCACCGATTTCAATGTTCTGGCCGTGTGGTCGTACAGCTGCCAGTATGTGTCTTGCCTCGGCTGGCCTCCCCAGAAATCCAGATTGGGCTCGTTCCACACTTCGAAATACCACTTGCTCACTTCGTCGATTCCGTACCGCGCGACCAAGTGCTTAGCCAGTGCAGCGATCAGATCGTCCCAGGCAACCCAGCTTTTTGGCGGAGAGACGTTGGGGTGATACCAGAACGCCTGGTGAATCGGTTGCGCTGCCAGTTTTTCCGGCATGAAGCTCAGTTCGACGAACGGCCGCACGCCGTTCGCCAGCAGCCCATCGTAAATCTGGTCGATATACGAAAAGTTGTAGACGGCGTGGCCGTGCGCGTCCTCGTTATAGAGACCAACATCGTCATTCAGGATTGCGTGGAAGCGAACGTAGCGGAAATCCGTGACGCCCTTTACTTCGCGCAGGTCGCGGCGGTAACTGTCGCGTAGGCTGAGTGTGGCGCGGCCGGAACCGAACATCTCCTCCCAAAAATGCGGAAACGGATGGCTGGGAGCCGACGCATCGACAACCACCGGTTGAGCATTCTGTTCCTGAGCCGCAGCGCCGGGAGGCAGTCCCAGCGCGCTGAAAATGGCGAGCACGGCCAGAAGAAGATTGAATCGCGCAATATAGGACTGTCGTCGCATTCCAGTGGGCGTCTTGCTAAATCGTTTTAATTGGCCCTATTTGATAACATCCGCGATTCCCGGTGTCAACAGAATCGCGCCGCCCAGTGCCCGATGGCCACGGCTCGCGGCAAATCGAAGGCTCTTCCGACGCGGATCATTGTCCGTTTGGACTTCGACCGTCGGCCGATAGCGCTTCGACGCGTTTCACCGCACCTTGAATCTCCGGGTTCGACATGAACAGCTTCCAGATCAGACCGCTGCGGTAGTTTTCCACCATAACGGTGATCGGCGCCTGATTCAGACCCATATATATTCGTGCGTACCAGTTTTGGTCCAGATTGAAAGCGTCGCGTGGACCGTAAATGCTCCACAGTCTGGCGCCCAGATCGCGATAGAAATACTTGAATGCGGCCATCGACGCTTCTGGGGTGTATGGAAAAGACGCGAGCGCCCCCGTAGGAGTCATGGTGCCGTCATCGTCGCCTGCGTCCGGCGCGTGCGCCATATAGCCCTGCGGCCCGTCGCTTGCCGTCAGTCCCCAGTCGTCGGCTCCATAGCCTTTGTGATGACCAGGATTTTCGATGCAGTACGCCCGATTGATCAGCGCCATGTTGCGGTTGTTATCAAAATAATTCGTATAACGGTCCGTCAGAGCGTGGGGGTCGAAGCCCATGTACGAATAATGCGTGAAGAAGAGCGGCCCGCCCGTATCGAAACCGACGTTGAGCTTGAGTCCGAAGTACGTCTTTCCGTTCGCGTACCCTTTAGGGCTCGCCCAGCCGGAATAATAAAGACTCGCCGGAACGGGATGAGTGGGCGATGCCATGGCAAGCAAATAGACGATCATCGTTTCGTTGAAGCCGTCGATCTTGTGATTGATCAGCCATGACCATTGCGGAGACCAGTGCCACAGCAGCGCCGCGCCATCCGGCGTGCGGCGATACCAGTCCCAATCTACCGTGTCCCAAAGCTGAGTGATCCGTTTCCGCAGAGACTGCTCTTGGGCGCTGTTCCCGTCGAAATACTGGCGCGCCGTCAGCAGGCCTTCCATCAGGAAGGAGGTTTCGACCAGGTCGCCGGCATTATCGTACATATCGAAGACGGGCAGGCTTGCGCCTGTTGCGTCGTCCATGAAGTGCGACCAGGCACCGTGATAACGCGGCGCCTTCTCCAGAAAACTTACGATTTTCGCCAGCCGCTCGACACCCTGCTCGCGCGTGATGAATCCGCGATTGACTCCCACCACCAGAGCCATGATGCCGAAGCCGCTCGCGCCTGTCGCAAGGATGCGGTCGTTGCCCGGAACGTTTTCATGCGTCATGCCGGAGTGCTGTCCGGCCGAGTCCCAGTAATAGTGAAAGCACTCGTCCTGCAACATGGTGAGCAGTTCGTCGTCGGTCAAGGTACGCGTCGAGGCCGTTGCGACGGACGAGAGCGGCGATAACCGATAGCGGTCGTCTTCGCTGGCGACTTTATATGACGCGGTCTGCCCCGGAGCACCCAGGTAATCGCTGTAGCGTGTAATGCCGGGCTCTTGAATACCGATGGGCCGGAAGGGCTGTCCGCTTTGCGAACGGTAGATCACGTAGCGAGCGAGCGCGGTGTCATTGGTAGCATCCCAGGACAAATCCGCCTGGCGCTCGTAGCCGACTGCTTTCAAATTGCGAGGAGCCGCGAGGTGGGAACCGCCGTTCGCGGTTTCGGCTGATGCCGCGTTGTCGATACGGATTTCGTCGACGAGCAACGTGTGATTCGTTCCATCTGCCGCGCCTTGTGAAAACACCACCTCCTGAAGCCGATGCGAATCGAAATGGTCCACAGAGCCCGTCGCAAAGTTCCCGAGCGGAATCCGAATTTGCGTCCAGTGATGCGCGCGAATCCCGCCTGAGAAATCTCCCAAACGTACCGGCACGGAAAAGTTGCGGTTCGTATCAAGAAGCCGAACCGCGGGAAGGTCGCGCGCGGAAATTGGCGCGGCGGAATAGCACCACAGGAATAGCGAGTCGCCGTCGAAAAGGATTTCGCGATTGCGGAATTCTACGACCCTGACCTGCAGCTCCCACGATCCGCCGGGATTCGATTGCCACGAGAGCCGAAGCGAGTTCGGCGGAGTGAAGAAGATCGCGGATTCAACCGGAGCCTTCTGGCTCATCAAATCGAGCGTGCTCGGCGCCACCGCCTTGCCTTCGCTGTAGAAATAAAAGTCAGGCGTGTCGCTGTTATCGAAAAACGCGTGCCGGTAATACTCCGTGTCGGCGCTACTCGTCCGGCAGAGAAGCAGGACGAAACCAACCGCCGCGAGCCACCGAAACGCGCGCAGCCATACTCGCCGCGTCGGTCGTCGACTTGCCCATAAGCTCGTCATCAGCAGCCGAATCCTTCCCGCGATTGCAATTCACGGCAGGGAACGTAGTGGGTCATTGAATTTTATTGATCCTGACACCGGGTTCAGGGTTTGATGATTCAAACCCTGACTTGAAAGCGTTTCAGGGTTTGATGATTGAACCCTGATACGAAAAAGCTGTGAAAATTCAAGCTGACCCGCTACCCAGGCGAACCTTACGCGGATGCTAGCGATTGTTTGCGCGATTGATGATATTGCTCGAGCTGGCTGTTGGCGCCAACCACCGTTTCGAGCTCTTGTGCAACCGAATCGAGATCCTTCGCCCGGACCACGACGTACATTTCGCCTTCGGCCAGTCCCGTGTAGACGCGATTCCCCACGCAGCCGGAACTGACCACCGAGCCCTGTGCCATCGACGCGGGCAGCGCCATGCACGTTGGCCGGCCAAGCACCGGAAATTGCGCTGCTACGCCCGCGCGCTGCGCAGCCTCTTGCAGAATCATGATTTGCGACGCGAGCCCTGAAAAAATGGCCACATCCGGCTCAACAGGCGTATCTCCCAGCGGAGCGTACACCACCGCGCCGGGTGTGCGAGACACGCGCGGAATGCCGGGCACCTCTTCCATTTTCACGTACCCGATCTGCACCATCAGCCCCAGCGTCTGTTCGAGCTCCTTCGCACGGTCTGGTGGAAGCGGAATATTGTGCGTATAGCTCCCGATCGGGCAATTGTAGTGGTCGCTCGGCACCGTGTAGAACGTCCGCCCGCCGGCCGCGAGTCGCCAGAAACTGCAGCCCGAGGGTTCCGTGCCCGTGAATCTCTCAACGCCCGAAGG
This sequence comes from Candidatus Acidiferrales bacterium, assembly GCA_050747085.1. GTDB lineage: Bacteria > Acidobacteriota > Terriglobia > Acidiferrales > UBA7541 > Palsa-295. Next base: position 8,516 of record JBOGNK010000170.1, on the reverse strand, counting down.
CGCAGCGTCCATAAATTTCACGGCGACGGGTCGCCTCTGCAGCCCGAGTGCCTTCATCATTCGTTGTTCGATCGCGCGATAGTTCATTTGCCCCCCAAGAGAAAACAAAACGCCGAACGCGACCACCTATATTACTTGATCCCGCCACTCGCACCGACACCAATGATCCCTTTTCATTGCGCCGAAAGGCGTGCTCGCGCGTGACGACGAATCGAGTTATCGTTATCGCGCTGCCCGCAAGAGAACCGGGCCAGGGAATCCTTGCATGGAAAAGTCGCTCAACCAAATCCTCTCGAGCTACAACGAGTCGGCGCCGCTGCCCGAGGCTTACACCATTCCCTCGCCATGGTACACAGACGCGCGCATCGCCGATCTGGAAAAGGAAAACGTGTTCGCGCGCGCGTGGCAAGCGGTCGCCAGAACGGACCAGCTCGAATCACCCGGAGCTTATGTCACAGCCGTTGTCGCCGGCGAACCCATCGTCATCGTTCGCGGCACGGACGCAAAACTGCGAGCCTTCTACAACGTGTGTCGCCATCACGCCATGATCGTGATGAATGAGCCTTGCGGCCGCGCGCAGCACCTGCGATGTCCATATCACGGATGGACGTACTCGCTCGAAGGCGAGCTTCGCGGCGTCACGGACTTCGACGGCGTCTGCCATTTCGACCGGGCGCAAAACGGCCTTGTCCCGCTTCGCGTCGACACATGGGAGAACTTCATCTTCGTCAATCTCGATCCACAGGCCGCTCCATTGCGAGATTTCCTTGGCCCTCTCGTTGGTCTTGCGCAGCCCCTCGGATTCAGCCAGCTGAAGTTCGTCGAGCGCCGTGCTTACACCCTCCAGTGCAACTGGAAAGTCTACGTCGATAACTTTCTCGACGGCGGTTATCACGTCCCCCACATGCACAAGGGCTTGAACAGCGTGCTCGATTACACGAATTACACCATCGAGAATCTTGATCGTTGCTGCGTGCAGTCCAGCCCGGTTTCCGTGGATTCCAGCTCCGATGCCAGCGCCGCAGCCACGCGCAAAGGCAACCGCGCCTTCTATTTCTGGCAGTACCCGAATTTCATGTTGAACTGGTACGAGGGCTACCTCGACACAAATCTCGTCATTCCGCTGGCCGTCGATCGCTGCGAGGTCATTTTCGATTTCTATTTCGGTGACACCACCGAATCACACATGCCCTACATCCGCGAGAGTATTGGCGTCAGCGAGCGCGTCCAGCAAGAGGACATCGTGATCTGTGAAGGGGTGCAGCGCGGCCTTGGCTCCCGCGCATACAACGCCGGGCGTCTTTCCGTGCGACGTGAAACGGGCGAGCACCTGTTTCACCGTCTGCTTGCCCGAGACCTGAAATCACAGGCGGCTATCCCAGCGGGCTGAGTCGCCTGTGTTGGGCGTGCGCAGGCAAGGACGCGGCCGCGCGTGTCTCTCACCTCGAACAGCCGGTCATCCGTTGTTCTTGCCGGCCACCACCTGAGCGTGTCCCAGAAATGCCACCAACGACACGCCGCCCACAATGTTTCCCGCCAGCGTTGGCAAAAAGAACTGACTCAAATATGCCCCCCACGCCTCATGCCCCGAAACGATCAGGAAGAACATCTTGTTCGATCCCGCAATGATGTGGCTGAACCCGCCCAATCCGATTACGTACGTGATTATGATGATGATGCTGACGCGCGCTGATTCCGCAGCGGGAAGCAACCAGACCATCAGCGCGATCAACCAGCCGGCAAAAATAGCCTTCAGGAACACAGCTGCGAAGCCGTCCAGCCGCTCTTGGCTCACTTGAAGCATCGCTTGCTGAAGGTGCGCGTTAAACATCCCTGTACGCGCGATGCAGAGCGCGAAGAGATATGTGCCAACCAGATTCGCCCCGAGGATGACGCCCCAAATGCGAAGAACGGTCCAGATTAACTTCGGTTTTCCGCGGGCCAGAAACGGCAGAACCACGGTCAACGTCGTCTCGGTAAACAATTGCTGCCGCCCCAGCGTCACGATCAAAAATCCTAGGCTGTAGCCAAGCTTTGAAATTAATTTCGTCCAAGCTGCATTTGGCAGGTAAGCGGCCAGCAACCCTTCCGCGACGAGTGAGAAACCCATCGACAGGCCGGCCGCAAAACCGGACCATGCCACGGCGGAAGACGGTCGCTGGAACTCCTGCTCGCCTTCGCGGCGAATCGTTTCGTAAACCACATGCGGGCCGATTGCGACCCGCTCCTGTACCTTTTGCTCTTCTAAACGCGTGCTCACCTGCGAGGGGCCGTTGGCGGGCTTGTTGTCCCCCGTTTTTTTCGAGTCTGGCATTTGGCGGCTGGACGCGCGGGTTTTCTTGCGGCAGTTCGTCCGATGATGAGCATCGCCGATGAAGCTGTCTATCCACAGGAAACGGTAGCTCCACAGGCGGCGGTCTGTAGGCAGTTGCAGGCAAGCAGCAAAGGCAGGCGGGTTAGGATCAAGCTGCTGGAGAGACGAACAGGAGGCTAGGCATGGCTCTTCTGTTTCGACGCTTCTTCCAGAATCGTGGCCCAACTCGATAGGTGATTAAGTGATGCCATTTGGGTGTGATCGATCACCAGTGGCGTGACGGAGATAGCTCCCTCGCGTATTGCGGCCTGATCGGTATCGGGATCGATCCCTTCGATGATTTGTTGCTCGTGCAGCCAGTAATATTGGCGCCCGCGGGGATCCTTTCCGGGTTGCAGCACGTTGCGAGTGATTTTCGACGATTGCCGCACGAACCGCACGCTTCCGCTCCACGCCTGAGGCACATTTACGTTCAGCAGGACGCCGCTCGGAAGCCCTTCTTTCAGCACCAAAGGCGCAAGCACCCGGGCGAAATTCACGGCTGGACTGAAGGTGGCATCTCGTCCCTTGTATGCCAGCGAAAGAGCGATCGACGGCACGCGATTCAACGCGCCTTCCATCGCAGCTCCCACTGTTCCCGAGTAGTAGACGTTTTCGCCGACGTTTGCGCCGCGATTGATCCCCGAAATCACCAGGTCGGGCTTTTCCTTCAGCAACGTATAAAACGCCAGGATCACTGCGTCGGCTGGCGTTCCTTCCACCGCGTATTCGTTCTCCGCAAGCTGATCGCAATAGATGGGCTGTCGCAGCGTTAGCGACTGGGCCGAAGCACTGCGTTCGTGCGACGGCGCGACGACGGTCAGTCGGGCCATGTCCTGCATGCCTTCCACCAGGGCGCGCAGCCCCGGGGCCTGTATCCCATCGTCGTTCGTGATCAGTATGTGAGGCAGAGCGTTCGGCATTCTTGAAGGTCAGGCGCGATGATCTTCTCTGCTCGCGCAGAACGCGATGCTAACGTACCAGGAAGTAGCGCGCAACTGGCGATGTCGGCGTGTAAACGGATAACAACGCTAAGCGAGCCCGATTCGCAGGCAGTCATAGAAGGCGTCGAGTTCCGCTGGTTGCGTGAAGATGTGCGTCGAGACGCGGAAATGATCCGGCCCGCCCGCAATGCGCATGTTGCGCTTGCCGCACTCCTCCACCACGCGCTTCAGGTCGCCATTCCATTTTGCCTTGTCCGGCTCGAACGTCACCAAACCTCCATAGAATGGATCGCTGCTTGCGTTGACGGTCTTCAATTGAGGATAAGAAACCACGCGGTCGCGCACTTGCTTGGCCAGTTCATGAATTCGCGCATAGACGATGTCCGGACCGAGCTGATTGCAGAAATCGACAGCAGCCTTCAGTCCTACCATCACTGAAAGATTCGACGTGCCAATCCACGAAAACCGGTAGGCCTTCAGGTCGTAATTGTTCCAGTTCGCCGTCGCGATGTTCACCCACAAATCCTTCAGCCGCTCCTGGCGAATATAGAGGAAGCCCGTTCCCTTGGGTGCCATGAGCCATTTGTGCGGGCTGGACCCATAAAAATCGCAGCCGATGTCGGTCAGGTCGAGCGGGATTTGCCCGATCGCATGCGCACCGTCGACGTGCGTCAAAATGCCGTGCTCGCGAGCCATCGCGCAGATTTGCTTTGCCGGAAGGATCACGCCCGTTGATGTTGTGATGTGGCTGAAGAAGATCAGCTTTGTCTTTGGCGTGATCGCTTTTTGGAAGCGTTCTACGATTTCTTCCGCACTGGAAGGCGGCTGCGGGATCTGAACGTAATTCAGTTTGATTCCGTGGCGCGCGACGCGCTGATCCAGCGGACAATGTCCGCCTGGATGTTCCTGGTCCGTGAGCAGCACTTCATCCCCAGCCGCCAGATTCATTCCATTCACCACCACGTTGTTCGCTTCCGTCGCGTTGCGCACAAGCGCAAGCTCGTCCGTGCTGATGTGGAGGAAATCCGCCAGCGCCTTGCAGGTTTCCTGCAAATGCGTATTTTCGTCGTAGCCAAACCACGGATACGCGGGTTCAACGAACGTTTCGGCCGAAAGAATGTGGTCGATCATCGCTCGCAGCACCGGCAGCGGCGTGCATCCCACCGAACCGCAATTCAAGTTGATATGGTCGGGCGCAAGCAGCCACTGTTTGCGCAGCGCAGCCCAATAGCTGTTCGGATTGCTCGAGAGTAGGTCCTTCGATGGCAGAGTCGGCGCCGTTTCGCACAACACCTGCTCGGCGCGCGCCACCGGAACCCCCAGCAGCGCCGCAGCGACTGCTGCCTGTCGAATAAAATCTCGCCGATGGAGCATCGCATCCTCCTTGATAAGCAATAGACGTCAAGCAATAGACGATAAGCAATAGAGATAAAACAATAGCCGACGAAAACCGGGCGACATTATGCTCCTCGCCGCCATGACGTGCCAGCAAAACTCGGAGCTCCAGCAAACCCTGATACGAAAAAGCAGTTAAAACTCAAACTGACCCAGTGCCAGCGCATGACAGGAACATCTTTCGCATGCGAGAATGTTCTCAGATGGCTGAAATCGCCCAAGGCGTGCACCAGGACACGCTGCCCAACGGCCTCGTGATCATCACCGAACCGATGGAGCACGTTCGCTCCATTTCCGCCGGCATCTGGCTGCGTTCAGGATCGCGCCGAGAGCCGGCCGAAGTGAACGGCCTTTCCCATTTCATCGAACACATGGTGTTCAAAGGCACGCGGCGGCGCACCGCCGAACAGATCGCGCGCGAGGTCGACAGCATCGGCGGGATGCTCGACGCGTTCACGTCGAAGGAAATGGTTTGCTTCAATACGCGTGTCCTCGACGAACATTTGCCCAAGGCGTTCGATGTGTTGTCCGATATGCTGCTCGAGCCTAAATTCGCTCCCGAAGATATCGATCGCGAGCGCTCCGTGGTCCTCGAAGAAATCCGCATGACGCAGGACAATGCCGAGGATCTGGTGCACGAGCTCTTCACTCAGAATTTTTGGAACCCCCACGCGCTTGGGCGGCCAATTCTTGGTACGCCGGAAACTGTCTCGGCATTCAACCGGTCGACGCTCGAATCGTGGTTTCCCCGCTGGTATGCGCCAAACAACGTGGTGGTCACGGCCGCGGGACGCTTGCAACATCAGCGATTCGTCGAGCTGGTCTCGGAAACTTTCTCGAAACTGCAGCGCGCGCCCGAACTTGATTCCGATTCCGCGCCACGCCCGGCCCCGCATATTACGCTGCGCAAGAAGAGCGAGCTCGAGCAGGTGCACATCTGCATGGGAGTTGCGGCGCTGCCCATGTCAGACCGAAGGCGCTTCGCCGTTTCAGTTCTGAACAACGTGCTCGGCGGCGGAATGTCGTCGCGGCTGTTCCAGAATATCCGCGAACGCCAGGGGCTGGCCTATGCCATCTTCAGCGAGCTGAACGCGTATAAAGATGCCGGCATGCTCTCGGTTTACGCCGGCACGTCGCTCGACACGGCGCCGAAGGTGATTGACTCGATCCTGCTGGAGTTCCGGCGGCTCAAAGACGAGCTGCTTACGCCCGAAGAGTTGCGGCGGTCGAAGGATCACCTGAAAGGCTCGACTCTGCTGGCTCTCGAAAGCACCGGTCAGCGCATGAACAGCCTCGCGCGTTATCACCTGTACTTCAATCGGCACTTCACGCCAGAACAGCTGATCGCGATGCTGGAAAGCGTCACGCCGGAGGACGTTCGCGAAGTGGCGAGCCAGTTTTTCCAGCCGGAGCGTCTCGCCGCGTCTGTGGTTGGCAACCTGAATGGGTTCCAGCTTACGCGTTCTGATCTCTCCTTTTAGCCGTCGTTACATTTTTCTCGCAGCAGCTCGTTTCGGGTATTGCGCCCTGCCGGGAATTCTGACAATATGCCGCGCGGCGGAAAGAAACGTCAGTCGACCGGCAGTTCGCGTCTCGACGCCGCCCGAGGACTGGCGCATCGCGTTCCGGATTTCCATTCTTGCCTCCGGCAGCACGGGCAACTGCACGTTGCTCGAAACGGAACACACCACTCTCCTCATCGATGCCGGTCTTGGCCGCAAAGAAATGCTGCGACGATTCGAAGCGCTCGGTCGCAGCCGCCCGGAACGCGTCGACGCAATCCTCGTAACGCACGAACATTCCGACCATTGCAGCGGACTCGCGCAACTTGCGCGTGACTGGAAATGCCCCGCCTACCTCACCGAACCGACTTATTGCGAAGTCCAGAAGACTTATGCGAACAGTCCGAAGACGAAGCTCGATGGCGTCGAATTTGTGCGTCCGGGGGCGCGATTCGAAATCGGCGACGTCGAGGTTTCGCCATTCGCTATTCCTCATGACGCGGCCGATCCGGTCGGTTATTCGTTCCGATCGAATGGCGCGAAAATGGCGATTGTCACCGATCTCGGCTACATGCCGGAATTGGTGAAGCATCACCTGCGCGAAGCGGATTTCCTGATTCTCGAATCGAATCACGATCTCGACATGCTGAAAGTAGGACCCTATCCCTGGTATATCAAGCAGCGCGTAATGAGCCGCACCGGCCATCTCTCAAATACAGTGGTCAGCGATTTTCTCGCGGATTCGGAGGTTTTTGACGGTCGCGCACGTCACCTTGTTCTCGCGCATCTCTCGGAGCAGAACAACACACCTGATATCGCACAAATCTCCGCCGAACAGGCCCTCGCCAGCCGCCCAACCGACTTTGCCTTCGCCGGGTCTCTCCACATTGCCTCCCAGCGCGTTCCGCTCGGCCCCTTCGAACTGTAACTGCGACTCATCTGTCGCGGCCCGAGGTGCTGTCCCACAAGCGAACCGCACCTGACAGCGGGAGAAGCAGCGGCATTAAGTACCAGTAGCGGCGACGTAAGAAACGCCGTGTCAATCTGTCCTTCCACTTATCCGCCATATCTTCTCGTTCTTGGAACTCGGGGCGGCTCGTTTTGTGAATGTGGTGCCCGATCTCGTGATACAGAACGCTGCCTACTGGCATATAAGGCAGAAGAGGAAGACGGAACATCAATGGGAACGCATAGCAGGCAACGATGCGATCAACAAACAGGTCTATCCAGGCCGGATTGCCCTTCCACGCTTGATGATAACACCCGAGGACGTGGTACATCGGCACCTTGCGGCGGCGGCTCCATAGCTTCCGACGGCGCTTGTCATGCGATAGAGCGCCATGGCTTGTCAACACGATTGTCTTGAGGCCGACGAGGTACTGCGCCGGAACGTATGTCAGCAGGACGCGAACAATGTCTAGCACCTGGGGCGGAGGTGGATAATCTTTGTACTCCTCTATAATTTGAGGGCACCCTTGCTTCTGGCTCACGGAGGCAGATTCTTTCTGCTTGGGGCGGGCAAACGCAACTGATCTTTACGCACATTTCAAGTCAGAGCGCCGGTTAGCGAACAAAAAGCAAATATAAAAACAGTCCGATCTTGATCGATAAACATGTTGAACAAAAATTGTGGTTAAATCCATTGCTATCAACAAAAGCTGAAATTTTGATAGATACAGATTGCGGGTGTTCGATCACATGTTTTTGGCCGCTCTCTGTGGGGTTACCGGTACTCACCTGTCATCAATCGGTGACACTAATTAATGACAGCGCGCCGGGTAAGCGCCGGTCAACGTTTTGGAATCACGCAGTAGAGATGATCGCTCCCCACATCGAACAATCGATTCGCGCGCGCCCTCTGGTTTTCCTGTCCCGCATTGGCCGCAAACTCGATTAGCTCTTCTTCGGAGAAGTGCTTGCGCAGCTCGGCATACAAGTCGTCACTGACGTTCGCGGGCGTATCCGCAAGCGCATCGGCCATGCGCAGCAGCGCCTGGTCCGGCGGCGAAAACTTATCGAATTCGCCCTGCAGCAGAGCCTCGATTTCGTCATCGCGCAGCCCAAACATTCTGCCTCCGGCAGAATTGATGTCGATTCAAAATGGACACCCAACGCACGCAGCCGTATGCAACTGGACGATCGAGCGCTGGCGCTTCGGTACTTTGCCCTTCTGGCCCAGCAGCCATTCACCAAGCGCGTTAACCCAGAACACGCGCGGCACGCGGGCCGCGATTTTCTGTGCCGTCAGGTCCTTGCCAAAAATCTTGCGAATTTTCTTGAAGATGAAACCCATCATGAACGAAGCCTTGGTCGGATCGATCC
>JBOGNK010000169.1:0-26293 GCA_050747085.1 Candidatus Acidiferrales bacterium | reverse complement strand
GCTTTGGCTCCTTCCGTTTTTCCCATCGCCGTTGAAGGACGATGGCTACGACATCGCCGATTACATGACGGTTCATCCGTCGTACGGGACGCTGGACGATTTCCGCGCTTTTCTCGCCGCCGCGCACGATCGCGACATGCAAGTGATGATCGAGTTGGTCATCAATCACACTTCCGATCAGCACCCGTGGTTTCAGGCGGCGCGAGTGGCGCCGCCGGGCTCGCCAGAGCGCGACTTCTACGTGTGGAGCGACACGGAGGAGAAATACAAAGCAGCGCGAATTATTTTCTCCGACACGGAGCGATCAAACTGGACGTGGGACGCGGTCGCAAAACAGTATTACTGGCATCGATTTTTCTCGCATCAGCCCGATTTAAATTACGACAATCCGCGTGTGGTCGACGAAATCGTCAAGATCATGCGTTATTGGCTCGACATGGGCGTCGATGCCCTGCGATTGGACGCGATTCCGTACCTGGTGGAGCGCAACGGGACGAGCTGCGAAAATCTCCCCGAGACCCACAAAGTCATCAAGGCCATTCGCGGCGAAATGGATGCCGGCTACTCGGGGCGGATGATTCTTGCCGAAGCCAATCAGTGGCCAAGTGACGTGCGTCCCTATTTTGGGGACGGCGATGAGTGTCACATGGCATTTCACTTCCCCCTGATGCCCCGGATTTTTATGGCGCTTCGCCAGGAAGACCGCCTGCCGATAACGGATATCATCGCGCAGACTCCGCCGATTCCTGAGTCCTGCCAGTGGGGACTCTTTCTGCGGAATCACGACGAGCTGACGCTCGAAATGGTGACGAACGACGAGCGCGACTATATGTATCTCGCCTATAGCGCCGATCCTCGAATGCGGATCAACCTCGGCATTCGCCGCCGGCTCGCACCGTTGGTGGACCACAACCGCCGCCGGATCGAACTGTTGAATAGCCTTCTGCTTTCGTTTCCAGGCACACCGATCATCTACTACGGCGACGAGATCGGAATGGGCGACAACATTTATCTCGGCGATCGCAATGGCGTCCGCACGCCCATGCAGTGGAACGCTGACCGCAACGCGGGATTTTCGACCGCTAATCCGGCGAGGCTATACAGCCCCGTGATCATGGACCCCGTACTGGGGTATCAGGCAGTGAACGTTGAGGCGGAGCAGGGCGATCCGTCGTCACTTCTTAACTGGATGCGGAACATGATCGCGCTGCGCAAACTTTTTACGGTTTTTGGACGCGGCAGCATCGAATTTCTCAACCCAGAAAACAGGAAAGTCCTCGCATACATCCGCAAGTACGGGGACGAACAAGTATTGTGCGTCGCCAATCTTTCCCGGTTCGCACAACCTGTAGATCTGGATTTATCGCAACTGGACGGCTTAACTCCGGTCGAAATGCTTGGTTACGTCGAATTCCCGACAGTAGGAAAACAACCTTATCGCCTGACCATGGCGCCTTATAGTTTCCTCTGGCTCGAACTTCAGCCGAAGCCTGAAACAATGGGAACCGTGCTGGCGAGCGCGTTGGAGACGCCGCTGAACGCTTCGCAGAGTTGGGAGAGCATTTTTGCTGGAGCGAGTCGCGAACGACTGGAGACGATCCACCTGCCCAGCTATCTTCTCAAGCAACGCTGGTTCGCGGGGAAAACGCGCCAAATTGTGACGACGCATCTGATCGAGTGGTTCCCGTTGAGCGCCCCCGGGTCCGCCGCAGCATTCTTCGAAGTGCAGTACGGTAGCGGCGCGCCTGACGTTTATTTTGTGCCACTCGCGGTGACGGCCGGAGCTGCCGCCGAACAACTGCGGCAGACCGCGCCAAACGGAATCATTGCGCCGATCACGTCGCTACGAGACAGCGGCGTTCTGCACGACGGAGTGCTGGACGACAAGACGTGCCTGGAATTTCTGAAACTGATCGCAACCGGAGCGGAGCTGGATCATCACGGCGGCAAAATCCGCGGCATGCCAAGCACCGCCCTGAAGCGAGCCGGAGGCGCGGACGAAGCCGGATTGCAGGTAAGGCGGAGTTCGGTGGAGCAGAGCAACACGTCGATTGTGTACGGAGATCGCTTCATTTTGAAACTCGTGCGACGGCTTGAGCCCGGCACCAACCCCGACGCGGAAATCGTCCAGTACTTGACTGAACATACGAGCTTCGATCACATCCCCCCGTTTGCCGGGCTGATTGCGCACGAAAACGCGGCGGATGAAAAAAGCTCAATGGTAGCAATACTGCAGGGGTTCGTCGGCAATGAAGGCGACGGGTGGAAGTGGACCCTTGACGAACTCGATCGCTACTTTGAGGCGACCGCTCCGCTGCCCTTGCCGGAAAAGTTGGGCACGGAACTTTTGGACTCGATCGAGCTTTCTGAGAAAGCAACGTCTCAATTGGCTCGCGAGCACGTCGGCATGTACCTGGAGTCCGCGGCGATACTCGGACGGCGCACTGCTGAGCTTCACAACGCGCTCGCCTCTCCGACGAGCGACCCGGCGTTTGCTGCCGAGCCATTCACGTCCAAGGAACTGGAGACTCTGATTGATGAAATTCACCGCAACGCGTCTCATGCGTTCGACGTGCTGAAGGATCGCGTTTCGCTGCTCCCGGATGAACTGGTCGAGACCGCGGCAGCCGTGCTCAGCCGGCGTCGCCGCGTAATGGATCGCCTGCGGGCACTCCAGTCGGGTATCACCCATCTCCAGCGGATTCGAATTCATGGAGACTATCATTTGGGCCAGGTGCTAAGAGTGAAATCGGATTTTGTCATCATAGATTTCGAGGGTGAGCCCGCACGGCCGCTGGCAGAGCGGCGCTCGAAACAGTGCGCCCTCAAGGACGTTGCTGGAATGCTGCGGTCGTTCAGTTACGCGGCATACGCCAGCCTGATCAGCTATACAACGAGACATCCCGAGGACATTGCGCGTCTGGAGCCGTGGGCGCAACTCTGGGAGCGTTCCGTTGCCGCGCAATTTCTGCGCGCGTATCGCGAGACTACGACGGCAGCCGCGTTCATCCCCAACGACCTTTCGGATTTTCGCGCGCTGCTGGACCTGTTTCTTGTGGACAAGGCGCTTTATGAACTGCTGTACGAACTGAACACACGACCGGCCTGGGTGCGCATCCCACTGATGGGAATCATGTCGCTGTCGCTATAATCATCATGGATTCTGCAGCCACAACAGTGGGAACGAAGCACAGCGCCGACCCGCGAAGCGAGCAGCATTTGGAAACGGATTCGATCTCTCGCCAGGTTCAGGAACCGAACAACACGATAGACGCCGCCGATTTGGTGGTCGGCGTCCTTGGCGCCGATCAGGACGGCCTCGCGAGCATCTGCGACGGCCTCCGGACTCTTGCTGGATCACCGCGGGTCGCGATCCTGCAGGCAGAGCCGTTCGCCACGCAGCCAAAATCCAGCGTGGCCGCGGACGACGGACCCTCACTGTTTTTCATGCCTCTGCCCAACGCGGACACGCCCGGCGCAGCGGCTGTGAGCATCGCGTCCGCATATCATTCCGTCTTTACAGCCGCCAACCAGCTCCAAGCTCGGGCATGTTGCGTTTTCGCGTCGCAGATCGAAGGGCCGAAGCCAGCCTGGACCGGGGGATTTGCTCAGGGCCTGCTTGAGAACGAGATCGACCTGGCGCTGCCACACTACGCACGCCACAAATTCGAAGGGCTGCTCAACGTGTCGATCGTTTCACCCCTGATGCGGAGCCTGTACGGAAAACGAATACAGAATCCGATGGGACCGGACCTGGGCATTTCGCAACGCCTCTTTCGCCCGGTGCTGGCGGCCGAGCAGAAAAATGGAGGAGGTGGCGTACACGCGCTTGCGACGCTGGCAGCATCCGCCGTCTGCGGAAATCTCAGCGTCCGCGAATTTTTTTCGGGGCCGCGCGTTCATCGGCCAACGGATTGGACCAATGTCAGTTCTTTGCTCTCGGCGGTCCTGTCGCCTGTTTTTCTGGAGATGGAGCGAAACGCGGCATGCTGGCAGAGAGTCCGCGGATCGAGTGCGGTTCCCATAACCGGCGAACGAGTCTGGGTCTCGCAGGATAGTGAAACCCTGGACACGCAGCGGATGGTGGAATCTTTTCAACTGGGCAACCGCGAACTGCAGGAAATCTGGAGCCTGGTGCTGCCGCCGACCACAATGCTCGAGCTGAGGAAATTGCTGCGGCTGCCGCCGGACGAGTTCCGCATGGACGACAAGCTCTGGGCACGGATCGTGTACGATTTTGCGCTAGCGCATCGCCTTCGCAACATCAGCCGGGATCACCTGGTTCGGTCAATGACCCCGCTCTACCTTGGGTGGGTTGCCTCATACGCGCGCGAAGTTCAGGGCGCGGGAGCGTTGGAAGTGGAACAGCGCATCGAGCGGCTGGCCGCCGCATACGAGTCTGCCAAACCGTACCTCTTATCCCGTTGGCGCTGGCCGGACCGGTTCAGTCCTTAGTTGCGGGGAAGTTTTGTAGTGGAGGTAATTTTATGTGGCTCCAAATCAAGCTGGCTTTAGAGCAGTCGACGACGCGGTTCCTCACACATTTTGCGGGCTTGCTGCCTGGCTTGGTGGCATTCATTGTAGCGATCCTGGTCTCGATCGTTATCGCGATCGCACTTGCGTTTCTGGTGCGTCGCTTGCTGAAGAGTCTGCAATTTGAGGAACATCTCTCGCAATGGGGCCTCTCGTCGATGGCGGAATGGTCGCCGATGAACCGGCCCACGTTGCTCGTTTCGCGATCCATCGCTCTGCTGGTGATCGTGATCGGATTCGTGATCGGCGTCGCAGCGTTCGACGCACAGTGGACCGCGGCTCTCGCGCAAACTGTGCTGGCCTACATCCCCAACATCATCGGCGCAACGCTCGTGCTGCTGGTCGGCGCAATCGTCGCGCGATTTTTGGGACGGAGCGTGCTGATTGGTGCCGTGAATATGAATCTGCAATACGCTCGCCTGCTGAGCGTCGGAGTGAAATGGATGGTAATTGTGCTGGCGGTAGCGATGGCGCTTGACCACTTACGCATCGCGCCTGGGATCGTAGCACTCGCATTCGGGATCCTCTTTGGCGGGATCGTGCTCAGTTTGTCGCTTGCAGTTGGCCTTGGATCGAAGGACATCGTTAGCAAATCGCTCGAACGCGACGTGCGTCGTTCGTCCTCGTCTGAGGTGTACGAAGATCCCCTACGCCATCTGTAGACGTTCGCGACTGTTTGGCTCGCGGAGGCTCGGCAGAAAAGTGTCGTCAGGTTTAGCTATGAGGCCCGAAGAGCTTGAGGAACTGATCTCGCGGAGCGGGCTCAATTCCCACGAGTGCGAGATTTGCCTTTACGTGGTCAACCCGGCTCATCCCGGCGAGAGCGGTAGTAATTCCGGGGGCCGAGCGTGCAAATTGTAACGCGAGCGCTGAATTGCTGTGCAAACCTAGCGCATCCTCCACATACGACGGAAGCTTTTTCGTGAGCTGCCCTTGCAGCAAAGCTGCACTGGCAATCAGCGTGACCCCCAGCGCACGAGCGGCCTGTACCATCGCCATTGTCTTCCCAGCGACAACCTGATTGGGGCGCGTGAGCGCCTCCGGCATCGCCAGATTGAACGGCAGTTGCACGAAACGGAAGTGGTGATTCTCGCCCGCGGTTTCGCGCGCGATAGAAACCATATCTTCGAGCGATAAATAGGCCGGCGACCTGCCCTCTTCACGGAAGCCGTTCCATGTGGCCATTCCATACATTGCGATTTTCCCGTCCGCGGCTGCGGCTTCCAGGAACGTAAAAGCCGCAGCGACCCTGTTGCGAAATGCTGCGCGTCCGATCTCCTCGAATTGGGTTTCAGGATTATGCAGGTAGAAAATGTCGATGCACTCGACACCAAGATTGTTCCGGCTGCGTTCGAGCTGGTCGGCGAGGAATGCGGGAGCCATGCAATGACAGCCCTGCGCGATGTCTTCAGCGCGAAAGAGCTGCCTGCTCAAATACTCGTGCGCGAAATATTCGTCGGGATCGGCTGGCATTTCGCCGTCCGGTGTAAGAAAACCTGCCTTCGTGCATAGGATCATTTCGTCGCGTGAAAAACCCTTTGCCAAAAGGCGCTTCAACGCAGCGCCGATGGATCGTTCGCTCCGCTGAAGGCGATAATTGATCGCCGAATCGATCACGTTGAAACCGCCCTCCACAGCAGCGACAACGGAGTCGGTATAGCCCTGATCCGTCGCGGTGTCTGGTTCGCCCAGATACGTGCCGATGCCTATCGAGGAAGCGGAAATCCCGCCGGCGGCTTCGCGAAAACTTCCCGAGGCAGCTCGCCCGGCGAACCGCTGGGCGTAACGGCGTGTGCCGTCGGGGGTGACGCATCCGGTTATGCGATCAGTGCCTGGATTCAGTTTCGACATTCAGAGTATCCGCATTTGATGACAAGGTGGCGCTGTTGAGAGGTTGAGCTGGAGGGCCGGCAAGTCCCTGGGCCATGATGAGCTGCCGCGCCTCCACGCGAATCTTCGGCAGATTGCGTCCGAAAACGATGGCGCCGACGATTGCCCCGGTTCCACCGATGGCGACAGTCCATGGAGCAGTGATGCGCCCAGCCAACCATCCTGCAAGAAGTGCTCCGATCGGTGCCATGCCCATGAACATCATGGAGTAAATCGACATCACGCGGCCGCGTAGCCGGTCGGGCACCATCGATTGGATCAGCGTGTTCGACGACGCCATCTGCACCATTACACAGAATCCAACTGGTACGAGCAACGCGACCGAAACGAAATACCACCGCGAAAAGGCGAACAGGATAAGGAATGTACCGAACCCTCCGCAGGCTATGGCGACCCAGCGGCCGAGCCCTCGAACGCCAGACCGGGCGGCCAATACGAGAGCGCCTATCACAGCGCCCACTCCCGTGGCGCCCATCAGAACGCCCAATGTTTTAGCGTTCCCATGCAGCACATTCGCCGCGAAGATCGGCATCAGCACCGCGTACGGTGTTGCGAAAAGGCTCACCAATGCAATGAGCAGCAAGATCGTCCGGATCGGAGCAGTGTTGCGCGCAAATCGAAACCCTTCAGCGATGTGAGCGAGCGGCGAAACAACTTGAACTTCACGCACGATGGGCTTGATCCGCATAGCAACAAGTCCGGAGATAACCGCAATGTAACTCACCGAGTTGACGGCAAAGCACCAGCCCTCGCCCTTCCATGCGACTAGCAGGCCGGCGATCGACGGACCCACGACGCGCGCCGCGTTGAACATGGACGAATTCAGCGCGATGGCGTTCATCAGGTCGTCGCGGCCAACCATCTGCACCAGAAAAGCCTGCCGAGTTGGTATGTCGACGGCGTTCACGGAGCCCATGCAAGCGGCGAGAACGATCACCTCTCGTACGGTGATTTTGCCCGCGAGCGTCAGTCCAGCCAGGGCGCCGGCGATCAGCATCGAGCTGGCTTGCGTTCCGATCACCACTTTCCGACGGTCGAACCGGTCTGCGATCATCCCGCCGAGCGGAGCCAGGAGAAAGACCGGGATCTGGCCCGCAAACGTCGCCACCCCGAGCAGGAAGGCAGAGTGTGTAAGCCGGTACACCAGCCAACCCTCGGCGATGTTGTCCATCCACGTGCCGATGAGTGAGATCAGCTGTCCGCTGAAGAAGAGCTGGAAATTCCGGTGCCGCAAAGCGCGGACCATGTCGGGAAAGCTGAGCTGAGTTCGTCTGCTGGAATTAGGCGGAGTATCCGAGGAAGCGCCGTTCGGCAT
Organism: Candidatus Acidiferrales bacterium; assembly: GCA_050747085.1. Lineage (GTDB taxonomy): Bacteria > Acidobacteriota > Terriglobia > Acidiferrales > UBA7541 > Palsa-295. The sequence goes on along the minus strand of JBOGNK010000169.1, from coordinate 18,555 downwards.
AGTTCTCGATTGTACGATGTAATCGGAAGCGGATACGACTCAATGCCGTGAAACTAACCAGCTGAACAGCAAGGGATCGCGAAAAAAACCGGGTTTGCAGCAGTGTGTGAGGAAGAAACTGGCGGATTCTGACAGCCAACACTAGGAATGGGTGGGAGGGTCTTGAGATTTGCCGGTTTCTTCTTGCGATGTGCCAGATGCTTCTGCCGTCGGAGGCGCAAGCAAACGGCCGCACGCGCGCAGAACACGACGATATGGCCAGTCGGCGCCGCGGAAGAAAATCTCTCCTTCGCGCGGCTTCGAATAGAACCAGCGCGCGATTAACGACAGATGCTCGGGCAGTTCCGGCGCAAGCGATCGCAATCCAATCGCCTGCTTCGACGCCGTAGCGGGGCTTTGTGCAGGCGAGTCGGCGGACGGCGAGTTCCCCGCACTCGTATTCTTCGAGGCGTCTGAGGCCTCCTGCTCACGTGCCGCTGAGTTTGAATCCAGCGCCTGGCGCAGGATGGATTCGACCGATCGCGGATCGCTCGCTAGCTCTGCGAAGCGCAAAAATACTGGTTCCTTCAACAGCCCGCGCAGAATCGGAAACACGACAATCGTTTTGTCCTCGGCGGTGCGTTGCAGGATCACTGCGTTCAGACGGTCGATGGGGCGCGCGATTTCGGGCAGGGCACGCATCTGCACAGAGACCTTTTCAATACGTTTGTGCAAGGTGGCTGCGCGCTCGAAATCCAGATCTGCGCTGGCCGCTTCGCGTTCCGTCTCGAGTTGTTCGTTTAGAGATTCGCCGGCCGTAGCTAAAGCATCCACCACGTGCGCGACTTCGGCGCTGTAGTCCTCTTTGCTGCACCCGGCGAAACACGGTGCGAGACACATCTTCATCTCGGAATAGATGCATCCAGGGAAGCTGGGATCGCGACGAATCTTGATCTGGCACCGGCGAATCTTGAAAAGGTCGAGAAAGCCATCGGCGAACGACTCCGCGATGCGCCGTGATGCGAATGGCCCCACGTAAAAACCGCCGTCCGCGCGAATGCTCCGCGTGACATAGCAGCGCGGATATTCGTTGTGCAGATTCACTTTCAGAACAGCGGGCGGCCGAAGCCGCATCAGCGCGCGATAGCGCTGCGGGAAATGCTCGCGCGCCTGACCGTACAGCGTGAGCGCCTGTTCGAATTTTGAGCCCGTGACTCGATACCGGACGCGCTGTGTCACATCGCGCAGGCTGATGCGCCTGGTCGGCTCTTCCTGAATGCTCAGAAGCCTTTCGGCGGCGCGACGAATGTCTGCTGTGCGGACCAGATAAGGCTGCCCGCCTTCCGCCTTCATCTCGAATAGCAAGACGCCAGGACGCGGCGGAAGCGCGGCAAAAAAGTCAATCTCGTGTGCGGGATCGAATTCCTGCGGTACATCAAGGGGCAGCACGTAACAAGAATACACGGGCGAGAATAGAAAATCGAAAGTGGAAAAAGGGAAATGGACTTGCCGTGGCTATTGCTGTTTTTCCTTCCGGTTGGTCCTGAACAGTAAATGAAGATGGGAACTGGAAAAGAGAAAATAGAGATCGCCACAATCAGACGCGATGGCAGTGGCGATCCAATCTCCATTTTACTTTTCTTCCCTTGTCGCCTTTCTTCATGAGTAGCTTTTGAGCGCCCACGCGGAGACCACCAGCCGTTGAATCTCGCTAGTGCCTTCGTAGATCTCCGTAATGCGGGCATCACGGTAGGCTCGCTCCACCGGATATTCTTTGCTGTATCCATACCCGCCATGAATCTGGATGGCTTTGTGTGTCACGCGCGTAGCCATTTCACTGGCAAACAGCTTGGCCATCGAAGCTTCCATGCTGAACCGAGCGCCGGAATCCTGCTTCCACGCCGCGCGCCGGACCAGCAGACGAGCTGCATCGATTTCCGTCGCCATGTCGGCGAGCATGAACTGGATGGCCTGAAAATCCGCAATTGGATGCCCGAAGGCCTGGCGCTCCTGCGCGTAGGCCAGCGCAGCTTCGAACGCTCCCTGCGCTATTCCCGTTGCCTGTGCGGCGATTCCGATGCGGCCGCCATCAAGCGTCGAAAGCGCGATCTTGTATCCTTCGCCCTCCTGGCCGATCCGGTTTTTGACGGGAACCTCGCAATCCGCGAAGGAGAGCTCCGTACACGCGGTCCCGTGGATTCCGAGTTTCTTCTCTTCCTTGCCGACGGAAAATCCCGGCGTGCCTTTCTCGACGACAATCGCCGTGATTCCTTTTTCGCCCTTCTCTGGATGCGTATTCACGTACACGATGGCCGCGTCCGCCGTGCCGCCATTCGTAATCCACGCCTTCGTCCCGTTGATCACGTAATGATCGCCGCGCAAAACAGCTTTCGTCTGCAGAGCAGCGGCGTTCGAGCCTGCCTGCGGTTCGGTGAGGGCGTAGCAGCCGATCTTTTCGCCGCGCGCGAACGGCGCAAGAAAGTTCATCTTCTGTTCCGCAGTGCCGAAACGGTGAATCGGATCGCAGTACAGTGAGTTTTGAACGGACAGAATGACGCCCGTTGAGGCACACGCGCGCGAGACCTCTTCAACCGTGATCGCGTAGCAAATGTGGTCCATGCCCGCGCCGCCTTCTTCTTCGGGAATCGCGACGCCAGTCAATCCCAGTTCCGCGGCTTTCTTGAAGGTCTCGCGCGGGAAGCGTCCAGTCTCGTCGATTTCCTTCGCCAGCGGCTTTACCTCGGCCTCAGCGAATTCGCGCACAGTGCGCTGGAGGAGTTGTTGTTCTTCAGTCAGTTGTAGGTCCATTTGTGATCCCGAAGTAGCAGGTTAACGAATGACGTTCACGGCAGAAAACCGTTCTTGTTTGCAGCCTCCCGCGGTTCTTCGAAGTACGCGCCGCGAACCGGCATGGGACGGTTACCTTGCTAGCCGCCGCTGAAACCCGCCTATTCAAGAGCAAGGAAAGCTGCAAAATCAAACTGCGCCGGCTCGTTCACACCAAACAGATGTCGACCCAAGCGGCCCCGATCTACGACAACGCAGCCTGAAGCTTTTTATACGTCGTGGCCAGGTCCTCCGGCTCGACGCGCGTCTCGCCGGTAACCGTCATGAAATTCGAATCGCCGCACCAGCGCGGCAGAACGTGCAGATGCAAATGGCCTTGGACGCCGGCTCCCGCCGCGCGCCCGAGGTTCATTCCTAGATTGTAGCCTTCCGGGTGATAAGTCTCTTCGAGCACTCTCTGCACGCGTTGCGCGATCTGGATCATTTCGCGCATCGTATCGATATCGGCGCCGGCGAAATCGGACGCGTGCTGGTAGGGAACGATCATCACGTGACCGCTGGTGTACGGATACCGGTTCAGGATGACGTAATTTTTCTTGCCGCGGAAAACAACGAGCATCTTTGCGTCGTCGTTTGCGGCAATCGCTTCGCAGAAAATGCAGCTGGAAGCGGACTTCGTTGCTTCAGAGATGTACTGGTAGCGCCAGGGAGTCCACAGGTAATCCATCCCGCTCAGCTCTGTGCGCCAGACCCACCATGGCCCGCGGTGCGCGGGTTATTGACGTAATCCTTTAATTCTTTGCTTGGCTTGAAGAATGGGATTTTCTTCGCGGGCACTTCCACTTTTGCGCCCGTCTTAGGATTGCGCCCGGTGCGGCCACGCCGCTCGCGCGTGCGAAAACTCCCAAATCCCCGAATCTCGATCTTGTCGTCGGCCTGCAGGGCGGAGATGATGCTCTCGAAGATTGTTTCGACGGCCGCTTCAGACTCTTTCCGCGGCAACTCTGTGGTTCGAGTGACTTCCTCGACGAGGTCCGCCTTCGTTATGGTGTGATCTTTGTGTTCCAACGCTGCCGGACCTTCTGCCATGGGACAAGAGCCTCCTCTCAGTATGTGCCTCTACATGGCCCGCGGCGGCCCTAACGGGTGCCGCACCTTGTGTGCATATCACTAAATTGGGGCAGGGTAAACCAATTTTCTGGCGGGCTTTGGTATGCCCGCTGGCCCGGTGCCGTCGAAAAACTGAGCTACGACAGCTGCCGTTTGGCAAGGATAGCGTCGCCAATAGTCGCGGTCGGCGACGATTTCGATGAGCGAAACGACTCCAAATCCTGCCGTTCGGCCTGTTTCTGCGCGGCGCGATAACTCAGGCTGATCTTGTGCTGCTCAGGCTCGACGCGGATCACCTTGAATTCGTACTCCTGCCCAGCCGTCAGCACCGACGCAACCCGAGCGGAGCGTGGCCCTTTCTCTTGCTCACGTTCACTTTTGGCCCGCTTTTCCTGGATCTCCGAGATGTGGCACAGGCCCTCAATACCTTCCGCAAGCGTGACGAACGCTCCAAAATCGGTAGCGCGTGAAACAGTGCCCTTCACGACGGTGCCCACCTGATGTTCGGCGAACCAGTTAGCCCAGATGTCATGCACCTGCTTAATTCCGAGCGACAGACGGCGGTTCTGCGCGTCCACTTTCAAAACGCGGGCCTCAACCGTCTCACCCTTCTTGAACTTTTCGCTCGGATGCTTGATCCGCTCGGTCCAGCTCACGTCGCTGATATGAATCAGGCCTTCCAGGCCATCTTCCACTTCCACGAACGCACCGAAATCCGCGAGGTTCCGGATGCGCCCCTTTATGATCGTCCCGATTGCATATTTCTCGGCCGCTGCTTCCCACGGATCGGGGAGCGTCTGCCGCAGGCCAAGCGAAATCCGTCGCTGGTCCGTCTTCACGTCGAGCACGACAACTTCAACGTCGTCGCCCACCTTTACGATCTTCGACGGATGCTTTACCCGTTTTGACCAGCTCATCTCGCTGACATGAACCAGGCCTTCCACACCCGGTTCGATTTGCACGAACGCGCCGTAGTCCGTTACGCCGACCACCTTTCCGGTCACGTGCATGCCGGATGGGAAACGCTCCGGCACCGTGCTCCACGGATCGGGCAGCAGTTGCTTGCGTCCCAGCGAAATACGCTGTTTGTCCTTATCGAACTTCAGGACCTGCACTTCGATCTCGTCGCCCGCCTTCACAATTGTTGACGGATGCGGTACGCGCCCCCATACCAAGTCGCTGACGTGCAGAAGGCCGTCCATGCCCCCCAAATCGACGAACACGCCGTAGTCGGTGATGTTTTTCACCGCGCCTTTAACCACTGTCCCTTCGGTCAGGACCGCGGCCAACGCATCGCGTTTCGCGTGCAACTCTTCTTCGAGAATCGCGCGATGGCTCACCACCACGTTGCCGCGCTTGCGATTCAGCTTCAGCACTCGAACTTCAATTTGGCGATCTTTATAAGCCTCCAGATCGTGCACCGGCCGCAGTTCGAGTTGCGAAGCCGGTAAAAATGCGCGGACGCCAATATCCACCACCAAGCCACCTTTGATCCGCTCGGTTACCTTGGCTGTGACGCTGGTGTGCTCGCGGTACGATTTCTCGATCCGCTCCCAGACACGCCGCCGGTGAGCGCGGCCGTGCGAGAGCAGCACGTAGCCATCTCGCTGTTCGTGCAGACGCTCGACTTCAATCGTTTGCCCTTTACCAAACTCGATCGGAGTTCCCGCGTCGAGAAACTCCTGTGCCGGAACCAAGCCTTCGAACTTCCCGCCAACGTCAACCACCACGCCCGCATCGGTCACGGCCAGCACGCGGCCTTCGAAAATCTCGCCTTCGGCCGCCACCTGTTCAGGAACGGAGAACTGATCGAGCAACTGATCCATCGTCTCCGTTGCTTCAATGTCGGCTACCAGAGCGTCCCCGGCCGGCGATGTCTCGGTATTTTGGGCCGCTGGGGCAGCGGTTTCGGCAGGCGCAGGGGCAGCACTTGCTGCGTTCACCTTGGCGGGTTCGCCATTCACTGGCGCCTGGTTTTCAGAACCGTGTGTCCCAGTTTGCTGTTCTAGGTGAGTATTGCGGTCACGTTGCGTGTCCGCGGGCCGGCTTTCTGGTGCACGCGCCACAGCAGTTGCGGCGGCAGCCGACATTTGCATATCGGAATTTCTCTGTGCGGGGTCAACCACTGGAGTGTCCTGGCTGGGTTCAGCTACCGCTTGTTCGAGAGCGGAAGGTTGTAGGGTTTCGTCGCGTTCGGGTGACATTTGCAGCGGCCTCCATACGGATTCGTGCCCCTGTTTGCCGAGATTACGACCTCGTCACTCCACCCAACGGGGGGTTAGAGCATGAAGGGGACGCAGCGCCCGCGCTCGACGCTACATCGGGTTGATGATACGCGTCCGTTCGAATCATTGTCAACAAATCGTGGACGCGCGCGCTAAACGCTGTCCCGCGGGAGTTCGCCCCTATTTCGCGGCAAAATGCAGGGAATCGGCGGAGTCGGACGCTGTTGGTCCGCACTATGATTGCTCGGGGACGATTCGGACCCGAACACCTACCATCGTCCGTTTGAGCGTTTGCTCGCGCTGTTCAGCTTCTTGATGATCTGATTCGCGAACAGAGGATACGGGTCGAACACCCTCCGTCCCTGCCTTACATACATGGTGCGGGGAGGAGCGGCAGCGCGCGCGAGCACCCTGTTCGTCCGCGCATTGCGCAGTTCGTATCCCACAGCCGTGCGGTCAGCTATCGGCGGAGGGCTGGCGGGCATCGAGTTTGGAGCGTTAGACGGCCCGCCCGCATCGACATCCAGGCTTTCGTGATACCAGACCTTCACGTTGTAATCGCAGCCGAACCGTTCAGCGTCGGCCTTTTTCGCTTTGCGGTCGTGGTCCGCCAGAACCACGCGCGCGAACTGGGTGTCTTGCTTTGCCGCTTGCCGTTCTTCATCGGGTGGAAGTGGTTTTCCGGTGATTGCGATTACATCGACGGAACTGCCACTATCGAGCTTTCGCGAGGCCAATTGGCGCGCTAGCCGTAATGCATCATATCCTTCATCACTCTGTCTAACGCATACGGTTTGCGAGGGCGCCTGAGCGCGAACTGCCGACGCTGCGAGCGACAGAAGAATACTCAGACGGAGCGCTGGCATTCGCATGGGATTTACTCACTCTGTGCTTCGATGCATGTTGTTATGTCAACTCTAGTCCGAGGCTACTTGTCTGCTGCATTCAGAAAGCCGGTCACGTCGCCGATGAACATGTTCGGCTGGTCGACAAAAGTCATGTGGCCGCTCTTTGGCAGAATTGCCAGCTTCGATCCAGCAATTTTCTCGTGCATTTCCTGCGACAGCCACGGCGCGCATTCGTCGTGATCGCCCGCAATGATTAGTGTGGGAACGTGAATCGTGTGTAGCTGATCAAGATACTCGACAGATTTCAGGTTGCCATCGATCACGAACTCGCCATCCGATCCCCACATTTCACGATACAGATCCCAGGCCATAATGCCGTTGGCGATGGGATCGTAATTCGCGTCGGGGCGATTCTGATAAAGGTAGGGAAAATACGCCTCGCCCCACGCCGCGACCATGTACTCGTCCGGGTAACGATTTTTCTGATAGGGCCGTCCTTTGCCGAACAGGCCGGCCTTCTGCAACTTGTCGATTTTCTCGCGAACGTCCGCGGGCGCGTCCGCCAGCTCTTTCGCGAGCACTTGGTTCATCTGTTTTGTGCTGGGAAACGTGTCGCACAGAATCAAATGCGTCAGGTGCTGCTGATACTTCAGCGCGTATGCCTGCGCCAGAACGCCGCCGTAGGAATGCCCAAGCAGGGAAATTCGTCCAAGCCCCAGCGCCTCGCGCACAGCTTCAACATCCTCGACCATGTTCTCAACGGTGTATAGCGCCGCATTCTGGAGCTTCTGCGATTGTCCCGAGCCGCGCTCATCGATAAACACGAGCTTGTTGTGGCGCGCGAGCGGCAGCAGATAAGGCAGAAAATATGTATGATCGGCGCCCGGCCCGCCGTGCACAATCATTAAAGGGGCTCCTCGTCCTACCGCTTCGTAGTAGATCAGCACGCCGTGCGCATCCACGAACCCCTGCTGAACGGGATACACGGAACCGCCATTCTCTGCGGTCGCAGTTTGTCCCGGCGGCGTCGCCAGCGCTGTTCCTGCGAAGCATGCAATTACGAGGGCTGAAGCCAGGGCCGGCAAAATTCTGCTTCTCATGTTCGTCTCCTCGAGACTTCCGGGATGCGAGTGTACCGCCGCCCCCGTCCTGATTGCGACAGACAGCTTCGGCAGCTGGAACGCTTGGGTAAAAAATATTCGCCATAAGCTGCAAAAAGCATGACTCGATGTAAACGCTTTCCAGTATCTGACGTGGGGGTACGTATCGGGTAAGTTGCTGATGGTGTTGAGGAAGACAAGAAATCGGCCCAGTGGGCCGCAAAATGCTTCCAGTGGCTCACGGCGTGATACCGACAGGCGTATCCAAGCCAGTCCGGCCGGCGTAGGAGCATCGGAATGACCACGCATGTCTGTACGATGAAGTGTCCAAAGTGTGGCAACACGGCAACGAAGCCGAAGCCCGCCGATCAGTTCAAGTGTGAAAACTGCGGTTGGAAACTCTAGAAGAACCAGAACACAGAAGTTGCGGATTGGAAGTCAGAGCTGCATTCGCTCTCGTGGGTCCGAGTCTTCACCGAACTTTCAATCTTCCATAGCTCGGCGGGCTGGGACGGTCTGCAGGACCCTGAACCATCAACCTTCAACCTTAAGCCTCAGGCGCCCAACCCCATTCTGGTGACTTTCCGCGTCTGTTTTCTCGCTTGCGGCGTCACGAATCCAGCCTCTTCCGCGCCGAAACGAACAGCGTCGCCGCGAGCACGACGAACAGGACAACTGCCAACCACGGCGCCTCGCGCAAGTGCGCCATGTGATGCTCGCCCCAGCCGCTAAACAGGTTTGCGCGCCACGGCAGCCTGAAAATGACGATCAGCCAGTGCGGCACATGCCTACTGAGTTCGGGGTCTTGAGCGAGATTGAGAATAATTGCCAGCAAGCCGAAGACTCCGCCCGCTGCGATCAATCCGCTGGCGTAGAGCGATCCGGGACTCACTTCGCTCGATTCGTCGTGAAGCGCGCCTTCGACCTCAGTTTTCTTGATGCCGCGTTCGGCGGCCCAACGCACCACTCCTCCGGCAAACATCGCCATCGTCGTCGCAATCGAGAGGTACGATCCCACCGCAAACGGCAGCGAGCGAATTCCCAGCAATTCCACAGCAATCACCAGAAACACTCCGAGGAAGACGAGTTTCCACGGCAGCCGTTGGTTCAAAATCCCGCTGATTACGGTAGCCATCAATCGCGCCTGCGGCGCCGCTGCTTGTTCGCTGCCGATTCCCTGGATCCATTCCACCTCGATCTGCTTCGTTCCCGGATCGTAGAGATACTTCCCATCGGGGACGGTGTGCGATCCCAGCGCGTTCACCAGCTCGTATGTTTTTCCTTCGTACGCGTAGCTTTTCTGCTGGATCGTCACGCCAGACGGCAGTTGATTGATGTCGAGCGCCATCTCAACGGGCTTGTACTGCGCCAGCCCGATATTCATCAGCAGCAGTGTTCCGCCCACCGCAAGCGACGAAACGGCGACTCCAACCAGGAGTCCAAGCTGCTGCTGTCGCGGCGTCGCGCCCACCAGGAATCCCGTCTTCAAATCCTGCGAAGTCGCGCCGGCGATCGCAGAAGCGACGCACACCACGCCGCCAATCGTCAGTGCGAGGACCGCATACGGATTCGCCGTCCAGCGCATCACCAAAAACATCGCGCACGTGGCCATCAGCGTCGCGATCGTCATCCCGCTAACCGGGTTCGACGAATTTCCGATCAATCCGCTGATGCGCGACGCCACCGTGACGAACAGGAATCCAAACACCACCACAAAAATCGCGGCGATCAGGTTCGACAGCATTCCTGTCTGCGCGCCCGGGATCGGCTTGAATTTCAAAAACGCCCATATCATCACGATAATGATGGCCGACCCTACGAGTACCCATTTCATTGAAATGTCGCGCTCGGTGCGCTGCGATTCGCTCATCTCCGCTTGTTTCGCGCGCACGTCCTTCAATCCCGCGGTCAGCGCCGAAAAAATCGTAGGCAACGTTTTGAACAGCGTGATCAGCCCGGACGCCGCTACGGCCCCTGCGCCCATCGGACGGATGTAAGCGCCCCACAAATCGTCCGGCGACATCTGCGGGATCGGAACGGTCGAGGGATACAGCGCTGTGTGCGGCGTCAACGATCCGAAAAATTTGATCGCGGGCATCAGCACAAGCCATGAGATCACGCCGCCGGCAAACAGCGTTCCCGCCACGCGCGGCCCGATGATGTAGCCGACACCCAGATACTCCGCCGTGATCGCTGCGCGAAACGATGCGCCCGGCAGCCAGTCCGGTTGATAGTCCGGCTGGCCGGTCCACAATTGCAGCGTGTTCATGCAGAAAGTGTAAACACCGCCGAGGCCCAGCCCCCAGAACACGCGTCCCGCAAACGAACCGCCGCGTTCGCCCGCCACCAGCACGTCGGCGCAGGCCGTGCCCTCCGGAAACGTTAGATTCCCGTGCTCCTTCACGATCAACTGCCGGCGCAGCGGAATCATGAACAGAACGCCGAGCCAGCCGCCCATTAGAGCGAGAAAGAAAATCCGCCAATATTCCGTGTTCAGCGAGAACCCGAGGAAAATCAGCGCGGGCATCGTGAAGATCACGCCCGCCGCGGCTGACTCGCCGGCCGAGCCGGTGGTCTGCACAATGTTGTTTTCGAGGATCGTGGAGCGGCCAAACGCGCGCAGGATACTGATCGAAAGGACCGCGATCGGAATCGACGCTGAGACGGTTAGTCCGGCGCGCAACCCGACGTAAACGGAAACTGCGCCGAATAACACACCGAACAATGCCCCGAGAACGACCGCGCGAAGGCTGAATTCCGCGACGGTCTCGTCCGCTCCGACGTAAGGACGGAATTCCTTAACAGGGGCCGTCGAACTCCATGCCTTGGTCGTCCCCATCCATCACCTCGCTGCGCCATGGTAGGCCTACGTTTGCGGAACGCGACCCGGCCGTGAGTCCTCGTCAAGGATTCCAGAAACGATACAGCGCAGGCCAAAATGGCCGCAACACAGGCCGGGCAAGGTAGCACCAGTCGTACTCCGAGGCAAGTTGTGGCGTCTCGACAGAGGATGCGAATCGAAGATGAAGGTTCAGGGGCGTCGCGGTAAGTGCGGGGAAAAAAAATCTGTGGAAATTGGTACGAAAGTACTAGCGAAAGCCGATTTTTCCGCGCTTTTCTGTTGACGCGATTCTCTCTGTCTGATAAATACGCGGCAACCATACACGCAATTTAGTAGAGATAAAGTTTTGATCGTTGCGTGTAATCACATCGGGTCTCCTGGCCCCCCTGTTATCTCAGTTCGATGAATCTGCTCTAGACGTGTGCGTGCATTCGTCGAGCTGGTTTCAGTAAGGGGCACCAGCCCTCCTCGCCGTAGTAGTGCGCCTTTCTCTCACGCTGGTAGTCGTGCTCACAGGCACGTTGTCTCACGGTCGTTAAACGCTCGCTCACAGGCGCGGCTGGCGCCTTGGGGTGAAAACCACCGCGCCCTGGGTGTGTCCAGCCGATCGCGAGAGGAGCGGAACGATGAAGCGAAACAGGAAATCCGTATTTGGACTGCTTGCGTTCGTATTTCTGATTTGCGTTGCCGCCGGGTTGGGAGGAATTCTGCAGGCGCAATCGGGCGCCCATGATCCGGGCCCGCGCGGAGGTCTCGCAGGAGCGGGCGGATACTACGCAGCACTCGATCCGAACGAACAATATTATTTTGGCCAGGCGCAGGCGCGATTTGAGGAAGTTGATTCGGTGTCTGGAAAACTTACCGGCGAAACCGGCACCGGTTTGGGGCCCGGGTTCAACGGCAACAGTTGCGCGATGTGCCATGCGCAGCCCGCGGTGGGCGGTTCAAGTCCCGGTTTGACCAGCCGTCAAAATGCGGTCCCAAATCCGCAAGTGGCGCTCGCCACTCTTGATGGCGCGCTAAACGTCGTACCGCCGTTCATTACTACGAATGGCCCAGTGCGTGAAGCACGCTTCATTGCCGTCTCTGCGAAGAGTGGGGCGGCGCTCGATGGCGGCGTTCACGATTTGTATACGATTGCAGGACGCTCGGATGCTCCCGGCTGCAATTTGGCGCAACCCAACTTTGCGCAGCAAATTGCTGCGCACAACGTTGTCTTTCGCATCCCTACACCGCTTTTTGGTATGGGCCTGGTGGAAAACACTCCGGACGCGACACTGCAGGCGAACCTTGCCGCGAATGCGTCGCAAAAAGCTGCGCTGGGCATTCGTGGCGTGCTCAATACCAGCGGGAACGACGGCACCGTCACGAAATTCGGCTGGAAGGCGCAGAACAAATCGCTGATGGTCTTCTCCGGTGAGGCCTACAACGTCGAGCAGGGCGTAACCAACGAAGTGTTCACGAACGAGCGGAGCGCCGTGCAGGGATGCGTTTTCAACGGCACGCCGGAAGACAACACGAACATCGTTGACCAGGATAACTCGACCACCGGCACAGCTTCGGATATGAGTTCCGACGTTGTAAATCTTGCCGCGTTCATTCGGATGACTGCTCCTCCCAAGCCGGCTCCCGTCACCGCATCCGCGCAGTCTGGCCAGACGCTTTTCACTGCGGTTGGGTGCGTAATGTGCCATACGGCGACCTTGAAGACAGGACTTTCGCCGTATACGGGCATGTCGAACGTGACATACAGCCCGTATTCCGATTTTGCGCTGCACCACATGGGTTCGAATCTGGCCGATGGCATCGTGCAAGGAAATGCGGGACCGGATATGTTCCGCACCGCCCCTCTGTGGGGCGTCGGCCAGCGGCTGTTTTTCCTTCATGACGGACGCACCAACGATCTATTGCAGGCTATTCAAGCGCATTTCAGCCCCGGAAGTGTGTGTGTCAATTCGCGCAGTGCGCTGCAGTTTCAGGCTAACGGAGCTTCGTTCGCGCCATCGTCGCAGACGCAAGCGTGCGGATCGGAGGCAAACACGGTGATCAACAGATTCAATTCTCTTACACAGGCCCAGAAGCAAGCGATATTGAACTTCCTGCGGTCGCTGTAAGAAGGAACCTGAGGTCAGACGTCTTTACCCGGGACCTGCCGCGGCGCTGTCCGCAGTGGCGGAGCGTCGCCGCTGCGGATGCTTGCTATGCCTTCGCACGAGGTGTTCGATTGCGGACGGCACGTTCCGGAATCGTCCACGCTTGGTGATGAGTGAGAAGACCTCCTCGTGCTAAGTCCCTAGCACACAGTGCAACGGCCAGGGCGCGCCCGGGCGACCCGCGTGCTAATGTAGGTGCACATTGGGTGGCCTGGAGGCAACGCTCTTGATAGCGCTTTGGCAGGACGTTCGGTACGCCTTCCGCGTGTTGCGCAAATCGCCGGCCTTCGGTGTCGTCGCCATTCTTACGCTGGCGCTGGGGATCGGTGCGAATACGGCGATTTTCAGCTTTATCGACGCATGGGTTATCCAGCCTTTCCCATATCCACAATCCGACCGCCTGATGGTTTTCCAGTCGCACAACACCAAGAAGGGCTGGACCAGCGACTCGGTCACGTCCACGGCCGATTTTCTCGATTTTCAGAAGCAGACTGCCGCCTTTGACTCTGTGGTTGGGTGGACGTCCTGGGATTTCAATCTCACGGGCAATGGCGCTCCGGCGCTGGTCGAGGGTGCGAAGGTTAACTGGGAATTCTTCGATACATTGGGAGCGAAACCTCTTCTTGGTCGCACATTTACGCCCGACGAGGATCGGCCCGGCGCGCCGCACGTCGCCATCATTGGCGAAGGCTTGTGGAAGGGCCGCTATGCCGGGGATCCCGCGATTGTCGGCAAGCGCATCCAGATCGACCGCGAGTCGTACACCGTAGTCGGCGTGATGAGCGGCAAATTCCAGTTTCCCCTCCTGGGGATTTCGAACCTCTGGACGCCGCTCGCCTTTACGGCGCAGCAGCGCGCAGACCGCGACACTGCCGGCTTCTTTTCCTTTGGCCGTTTAAAGCCCGGCGTAACCCAAACCCAGGCCGCCGGCGAAACCGCTGCGATTTTCGCCCGCCTCGCCAAGCAATATCCCAAAACGGATACTGATAAAACGACGACCGTCACCTCGATGATCGAGCAGATCCGCACCGAGGAGGGCGTCCCGCAAGTGATGATTTGCCTCGCGATCGTCGGCCTGATTCTTCTGATTGCGTGTGCAAACGTGGCCAATTTGATGCTCGCCCGGGCGGCGCAGCGCACCAAAGAGATGGCCATGCGCAGCGCTCTCGGCGCCACGCGCATGCGGCTTGTGGTCCAACTGCTCACCGAATCGTTGCTGCTCTTCTCGTTCGGCGGCCTCGGCGGCATTCTCTGCGGCGCGTGGTGCATTAACTGGATCGAGTCACTGATCCCGAGTCACACTCGCGGGTATCTGGTGAATTATGGTGCGGTTAGGCTCGACGTCAACACGCTCTGCTTCACCCTGGCCATCGCGCTCGTCTGCGGCCTGATTTTTGGGCTTGTGCCGGCCTTCGAATCGTCCAATTTGAATTTGAATCGCACGCTGAAGGAATCTTCGAGCCAGGCCTCGCCTGGCGGCGCGAAGTTGCGCAAGATTTTTGTCGCAGGAGAAATCGCGCTCGCCGCGGTCGTGTTGAGTTCGACCATTCTTTTGATCAGAAGCTTTGTCAACGAACTTCAAACGAACCCGGGATTCAATCCCAGGGACCTGATGACGGCCCAGCTCTCGCTGCCAGCAACGAAGTACACCACCGACGGCATGGCACGCAATTTCAGCGACGCAGCGCTAGCCCGCATCCGGTCGCTTCCCGGTGTGACGTCTGCCGGCGTCGCCAGCGCCATTCCCTTCGGTGGGTTTGGCCACACCTATGAAGTTGAGGCACTGGACAAGCCGGCGCCACAGCCCGGCGAGACGCTTGGTGCGCGTTGGACGGCCGTATCTTCCGCGTATTTCTCGGCCATGCAGATCCCAGTGCTGAAAGGACGCGGCTTTGTGTCCGGCGACGGTCCGGGCACTGGCAACGTTGCGATCGTTGATCAGACGTTCGCGCGGCAATTCTGGCGCAACGAAGATCCCGTCGGCCAAAAACTAACCTTTGGTCCGGATCACGTCGTCTGCACGATTGTGGGTGTGGTAAACGACATCAAGATGTACGAACTGCGCGGGCGCCCTGAGCGTCAGATGTATGTTCCCCTGGCACAATTCCCGTCGCATACACTGGGCTTCGTTGCGCGGACAGCGGTCAGCGATGTTGCCGTCGGCGACGCCATTCGCAACGCAATCTGGTCCATTGACTCCGAACAGCCGGTCTCGTCCGTCGAGCAATTGCAAACCATGATCACCATCCAGCACGCCGGCGACAGCGTGCTCACGCGGCTCATGGTTTCGTTTGGTTTACTTGCACTGTTTCTTTGCGCGATCGGAATTTACGGCGTGATGGCGCATATCGTGGCCCAGCGAACGCGTGAAATCGGTATTCGCGCGGCCCTGGGCGCCCAAAAAAGCGATCTGATGCGGCTTGTCCTGGGTCAGGGAGCAAGATTGGCAGTGGCTGGGTTAGTTGTTGGAATTGTCGTAGGTCTGGGCTTGACGCAATTTCTGCGCACGTTCTTGTTCGGCGTCAATCCGTCCGATCCCGCCACCTTCACCACCGTGATAATTTTGGTCGCTTCTGTCGCTGCCGCCGCATGCTATATCCCTGCGCGTCGAGCAATGCGCGTCGATCCGATGGTCGCGCTCAGGCACGAATAGCTTGCTTTCCCCATCGGTCCATCCATTTACGTCGGATCGGTTGGAAATATCACGATCTCACTTGCGCATTTAAGAGCGGAAGCTGGATCACCTGTGTCGCTGCCTATCTCGACGCGCCGCCCGTATTCATGAGCACGCGAAGCGCGAGCGTCACGGCGCAAAGAGTGAGTATGAAGACTGCGGGCCCAATCCCTTTAATGTCGCTTACGCGCAGATGCGCCGCCACAGCGCCCACAAAATAGATGACAAGGCCGACGCCGGCTGCCATTCCCGCCCATGGTAGCCAAACGCCGACGATAAGCCCCAACGCACCTGCAAACTCGCAAGCAGCGAGGACTGGGAAGTATTCCATCGGTACGCCGACCACGTCCTTGATCACACGCACTACTTTCGGATCGCGGCCCACTTTGGCGATCGCGGAAAACGTCACTATCGACGCAACGATGATTGCAAGGGAGAGATATGCGGCATGCATGTAGGTTTCGTCCGGCGCACATCATACACGTGAGGTGCGATTTTTCCAGACTCTGTTCGCGATAGGATGCACAGGCGCATCGCAGTCCCGAGTCGCGATTTGACCGTATTCCACGCTTCGGCTATCATCCTTGCGCGGGGTGGAGCAGCCTGGTAGCTCGTCGGGCTCATAACCCGGAGGTCGTTGGTTCAAATCCAACCCCCGCAACCAAACTTCTTTTCCGCAAAGAACTTCGCCGCACCCCGCAACCATCCGAATTTGCGAGCCCGAACGGCAAGCCAGGAAGGTCCTGCCTGGTGAGGAGGCATTACCCTTCATAGACGCATTCTTGTTGGTCTCTTGCTCCCCCGATTCCTCGCATTTTTGCCTATTCTTATGGAGGCCGTCGATTTTTGTTCCCGCCCCGCCTCTTCGGCTATACGCTACCTCTCTCCTCTTGGTCGAGACACGATTCCTGAATAGTGAGGGCACAAAGCCGTGAACCCCGAAAGCAAAACCGACTCATTGAGTTTCAGCCGACCGTTCTTCGGCGACGCCCGCCGCATGGATCATGCGAACTATCTGGCACCGTCATGGTCGGTGGGCGGAATATCGGTGGGAAACTATCGGAGGGACGATCCAAGATATGGTCTAAGCGAGCCAAATAACTTGATGTCGGTCTACTACGTCCCAGTCATGCTACGGAGGCTACCAGCCCGAAATACCTGGAAGGATGGCCGGCACCGGATAAATCCGCCGTTACCGAGCGGCGCAATCTGCAGCTTTGACCTTCGTTATCGGTGGGAAATAGAACTGAGCTACGCATTTCATACTGTCAGCTTCTACATTCCTCAAGCGGCCTTTGACGAACTGACACAAGAGTTCGGTCAGGCGCCTATCGAAGGCCTTCAATGTTTGCCGTCCCAGGTGACTCCTGACTCCACGGCTTACTATCTTGCACGAACGCTAGAGACGATGATCGAATCGAAAGAGGCCGTCCCAAGCCTCCTGGCCGATCAAATCCTCAGCGCCGTCAGGTTTCACCTTGTCACAAAATACGGCGGACTGCGGTTGCCCCAAACCGCCGAGGGCCATCTCAATCCGCGTCAAATTCGAAACCTGAAGTCCATGATGTTGGACGAGCCCTGGAAGAATGTCCGTCTTGCGGAACTCGCAGCCTCCTGCGGCATGCCGTTGCACACCTTCGAGCGAACCTTTCGCAAGCAATTCGGTAAGCCCCCTCATCAGTGGCGACTGGCTGCGAAGGTAGAGCACGCGAGAAAACTGCTGGAGTACACCCAATTGTCGTTGGCTGACGTCGCGGCTAAGTGTGGTTTTAGCGACCAGGCTCACCTCACGCGCATCTTCTCGCGTACGACGGGTGCGACGCCGGGGGCATATCGCCACGAACGCCGGGAGTGAGCAGAAGTCGTCCGGTCGTTGCGATCATTCAAAGATGGAGATTTTCATTCAAGACAATCTGCGCAGAACCATTCATCGTAAGATGCCGCTGCCGTTACTTCGACAGCATCAGTAGAGGAGCCCAAGCTATGGATAGGATTACAACCAAGGATGGAGCCAGTATCTATTTCAAAGATTGGGGGCCGAAAGAGGCGCAGGCGATTGTATTCCATCACGGATGGCCGTTGAGCTCCGAAGACTGGGACAATCAGATGATGTTCTTTCTGACCCGCGGCTATCGTGTGATCGCGCATGACCGGCGTGGACACGGCCGATCAACGCAAACATTCAGCGGCAACGAAATGGACACTTACGCCGCAGACGTCGCCCAGCTGGTGGATGCGCTTGGCCTAACAAATGCAATTCATGTGGGCCACTCCACAGGCGGAGGCGAGGTAGCACGCTATGTCGCACGCCACGGCGAGGGGCGGGTCGCAAAGGCAGTGCTAATCAGCGCCGTGCCTCCGCTCATGGTGAAGACGGCCAACAATCCTGGCGGTCTTCCCAAGGAAGTCTTTGACGGGTTACAGGCCCAACTCTTGGCGAATCGTGCTCAATTCTATTACGACCTTCCGGCAGGGCCGTTTTACGGATTCAATAGACCCGGCGCAAAGATTTCGCAGGGCGTAATCTGGAATTGGTGGCGCCAAGGGATGATGGGCGGCGCGAAGGCGCACTACGATTGCATCGTGGCCTTTTCGCAGACTGACTTCACTGAAGATTTGAAGAAAATCAGGGTGCCGGTCTTGGTGATGCATGGAGATGACGACCAGATCGTGCCTTATGCCGATTCCGCCCCGTTATCGGCAAAGCTATTGAGGAACGGAATGTTGAAAACGTACAAAGGCTTTCCGCATGGCATGCCGACGACAGAGGCCGTTACGATCAACGCGGATTTGCTGGCCTTCGTGAAAGGCGAAGCTAGCAGAGCGGCAGTCTAACA
>JBOGNK010000168.1:0-6073 GCA_050747085.1 Candidatus Acidiferrales bacterium | reverse complement strand
GCACTCCCGGACGGATCGTCTGCAGTCGATAGGTGATCAGGCGCGAGGCGGCAGCGTCCACCAGGTCGATCACGTCGTCGATCCGGCTCGCCAGCTCGTGGATATCCTCGCGATCAAAAGGCGTGATGAACGTCTGGTTCAGCCTTTTCATAATGTCGTGCGTGATCGCGTCGCCCGCATGCTCGTATTCATCCAGGCGGTTCGCTCCCGCCGCCGGGTCGCTGTAGTCTTGCAGCATTTCGACCATCGCTTGCGCCCCAGCGCGGACGTTCTCGGCCTGATCGATAAACATCTGAAAGAAGGACTGCTCTCGCGGCAAGATCTTCTGCAAGAACCCCGGCATAAGCGATTGTCTCCCTGCGGACAGGCGTGAGAGTCACGACTATACCGAAATCGCCTGTGGATAGGCAAGGAATCGCAGTCCTAGTACCTGCCCGCAAGTTCGAAAACGGTCCACCGTGCCTGTTTTCCGGCTGCCGATACTTTCGCTAGCTCGCGTTAAAACCTGCTGCCGGCGCTGATTCGGACGCACACTGACCCGTTTGCCGGTGTCTATTACGTAGCACTCAGGGCGGTTCCGTTCCTGCTTCGTTCGACCATGGCTATGCTAATTGTTTAGCCAGTTCTCACTTCAAAGAAAATCATGGTCGCGTTACACACTTCGGGTCGGCACCAGACCTTGACCGCCCTTATCTATTCGGCAGCCGCCCTCGCAGATTCTTGGCTCTGGGCCACCTCCCAGCAGAGTGCCCTGTCGCCTTTGCCGCTCCTCCCGTGGGTATGCTTTTTCATCATTCCGTTGCTGTTCGTGTTCGCCTACTCTCACGTCCTGTTTTCGGTCTCGGCGCCTCCCGCGAAGGGCCACAAGCGTATCGCGATTTTCCACGTCGGTGCGCTCGTCATAGCAACCTGCCTGTTCGCGTTCCTAGCGACTCCCTTCTGGAAAAACCCGGCGCAGGGTCCTGATGGCCCTATGGTTCTTCCGCTCGCCTTCATGATCGTCCTGACTGTTTTCGTGGTCGCGGCTTTTTGCTTTTCCTTTAGGAACAAATCCAACTTTGCAGTAGCTGCCGGGCTTCTCTTTTGGCCATACCTATTACTGCTTGGGCTAGTCTCAGTAGACCGCTACTTCGAAGCTTCCGCATTCGATGCGGGTCTCTGCTTTCTTTGTTTCATCGCTCCTGTTCTTTTTGCCTTTGCCGCAGGAGCGGTTTACTACCGGCCGCATGTTGGGCAGACGACTGCGGTCGCCGGACTCGTGGCCGTACCTTGGCTCTATGACAGCCTCGGAAACCAATGGGGAAACGTCTGGCTGACGTTCAATATTTCCGATAAACGTTACGAGCCATTCTCCCCATTCGTAGCGGGTATGAAAATTCTCTCGGTCGCCGTGATCGCGGTGGCCATCACTACGGCGGCATTGCGAATGATTCCCGCGCGCTGGCACTTCCGGAACCGGCCAATTTGTGAACGCACGTGGCCAGCGTTCGTTGCCAGTTTAATCTTCCTCGGCATCTGGTTTAGTCAATCCGTAATGCCTTACCGCATCCCTGTAACTGTCGACGGCGGAAACTGGCCCATCCTCCAGATCCTGCACGTGCAGAAGCACGGCCTACAATTTCATGAGACCTGCGTGAGTGTCGGCGGATTCAGACGCCACCCTCTTTCGCTGTATGTTTCCCAGAATGATCGCCGGCTTTTTGAGTATCGCTTTCAAAACTGGCACGCGCGGGGGCAGCAGTTGCCCGTCGGCCTCGACGAGCAAGTTCGAGCCCTGCTTCACCCACCGGACGGCGCAAGAACAAGTTGGGACCGAGTCACGCCGCTACGCACATGGAATGCCGACGCCTGGTACGTCAACGGCGAGGGCATCGGGCTGAAAATCTACGGGACCAACAAGGGCGGCGTACCGCCGTCAGAGGTGGTCGACCTCTTCAACGAGCTCACGAAAATTCCTCGGTCGCCGGGAGGTCATTCGGAGGTAAGGGACGTTTGTCTTGGCTTCTGTTATGACCCACTTTCGGACCTGGGATACGTATTCGTTAACCAGCGCTGCCACTTCCTGGGTAAAAGCTTTGTGTGCCGGTGATCCACCCTCCTCGGGCATTTGTATAGACGCACATCGCCGATAGCGCGTGAGTTTAACCTACTCGTGCCGCAACGCGACCATCGGATCGACGCGCATTGCGCGCCGCGCCTGGATGTAGCACGCGAGCAGCGCGATGCCGATCAGCACGATAGGAACCAGCACGAAGGTTCCCAGGTCGCTCGATCCCACGCCGTACAGCAAACTCGATAGGAATTTGGTCAATCCCAGCGCGCACGCTACGCCAGCTACCGATCCAACCAACGCAAGCGTCGTTCCCTGCCCCAGAACAAGCATCAGAACGCGCGTCGGCTGCGCTCCGAGCGCCAGTCGGACGCCGATCTCGTGCGTTCGCTGCGTCACCAGATAACCCATCACGCCGTAGACGCCCACCGCCGCCAGCAGCAGCGCCATGGCGCCGAAAATCGCGAACAGCGATGTGGACGATCGTTGCGAAAGCGTCGACTCCGTCACCACACTACTTAGCGTCCGGATTTCGCTGACGGGTGCGTCCGGATTGAGCGCCCCTACTGTCTGCTGCAACTCGCCGCCCAGGCTCGCTGCGTCCACGGTCGTCCGCATCACGAGCGTCATTTCCGTTGGCTGCTGGCGCCCATGCCGAGCCGTCAGCAGAGATGCATTTCCGTACGCGTCATAGACCGCCCCATCGCTCCAGGTTGGCAGCATCGCCGAAAGACTTGCCTCGTGAACGTCGCCGACAACGCCCACCACGGTCATCCACGTATCGACGAATACGGGCTTGACGTGTTTCCCAATCGGATTCTGGTTCGGCCAATACTTCCCCGCGGTCGCCGCCGTTATCAGCGCCACAGGCGGCGCGCTTGGCGACTGGTCCGCCGCTGTGAATCCTCGGCCCTTCAGCAGTGGAATTCCCATCAGACGAAAATAATTCGGCGTGACGGCCGTCTCGAAAATCATCGGAGCGGAGTTATCCGTCGCCCTGGGGTGATCTTCCAGGTCCGCCGCGAAACCCTCCACACGCCCATTCAGCGGCAGAATGCTGACCAATGCAGCGTCGTCCACTCCCGGCAGCGCGCGCACGCGTTCCTCCAGCGTGCTGTAAAAGGACAGGCATCGCGCAAATTCCGCACAGTACGCTTCATTCGGCGTGACGCGCGCCGTCAGAATCGACTCCTGCCGGAATCCTGGCTGGACGTGCACCAGCATCCAAAGGCTCTTCACCATCAGTCCCGCCGCGATCACCAAAATCACGGCCAAAGCAACTTCCGCGGCCGCAAGCGCGTTGAGCAGACGAGGGCTCGCGGACGCTGTCGCTTGTTGTCCGCCCGATTTCATCCGACTAGTCAAGTCGGTTCGCGAAGCATGGAGCGCCGGCGCGATTCCAAACAGAACTCCGGTTACCAGAGCGACCAGCGCGGTAAACACCATCACTCGCCAATCGATCGTGACGCTCGCGAGTCGCGGCGTATCCGCCGGAAGAATCATTTTCAGCCATGCCAGCCCTTTCACCGCCAGTAAGAGCCCAGCCGCTCCGCCAAGCGCGCCCAGAAGGACGCTTTCAGCCAGCAATTGACGGCAGATTCTCCACCGTCGAGCGCCCAATGCGGCACGCAAAGCGAGCTCCTTCTGGCGAACAGCGGCCCTTGCCAGCAGCAGACTGGCCACGTTGGCGCAAGCGACCAGCAGAACCAAGCCGATCGCGCCAAGAAGAACCAGCAACTTGGTTTGCACGTCCGCGACGAAATCCTGCTGCAGAGAAATGAGAGTCGAGCCCTTCCAATTGTCCGGCATCTTCCACGGGAACATGCTGACGATGCGCGCGGAGAAGCGTTGCACTTCGGCTTGCCCGCGTTCCAGAGGCACGCCGGTCCTCAATCTTCCGATCACGGGCAGAAATGGGCCGCCCCACAAAGCGCCCAGATTGCTTCTATCGAAGTGCAGCGGTACCCAAACTTCCGTTTTTGGTGAGGGGAAGCGAAACGTTGCCGGCATCACGCCAACGATTCGCCGGTCCACGCCTTCGAGCGTGATCGAGCGCCCAATCACGTTCGGATCGCCGCCGAATTTGTTTCTCCACAGCGACGCGCTCAGGATTGCCACGTTGTCGTTGCCCGGCTTGTCTTCGCCCGTGAGAAAAATCCTGCCCAGCGCCGGCTTCGCCTCAAGAACCGAGAAAAACTCGGCGGAAACGGAACTGCCCGTGAGCCGCACTGGATCGCCCGCGCCTGTCAGGTTGAATTCAGTTCCCTCCCAGTACGTTGCCACATCGACAGTTTGCATTTCGGGACGCATCGCCAGGAACGCACCCGGTGGGATAGCCGTCGTGATGCGCACCAATTGTTCAGGCCGCGGAAAATCCAGTGGTCGCAAAAGAACTGCGTTCACAACGGAGAACACAGCCGTGTTCGCGCCGATGCCCAGCGCCAGGGTAAGCACGGCGACCGTCGTGAAGCCGGGAGACTTCCGCAGCATGCGTGTGCCATACCGCAGGTCTTGCGCCAGATCCTGCAGCCATCTGACGCCCCACTCTTCGCGACATTCTTCCTTGAATTTCTGGTAGCCGCCGAACTCGAGGCGCGCCCGCCGCTCGGCTTCCGCTCGCGAAACGCCAGAGCGCTCGATATCGTCTGCACGATGCCGAATGTGGAAGCGCAGTTCCTCGTCCATCTCGGTCTCGATCGACGACCGCCGAAACAGTGCCGATATCCGGAAACGCAGCGAGCCGAAGAGTTTCATATTTCCTCCGGCTGAGCCTTCAGGGCTGCGGCGATCGCACTCGCCAGCCGGTTCCAGCCCTCTTCTTCCTGACGTAGACGTTTACGGCCCTCGGCGGTTAGCTGATAGAACTTCGCGCGACGGTTGTTGTCCGATGTGCCCCAGTTCGCTTCGAGCAGGCTTTGCCGCACCAGCCGAAACAGCGCCGGATAGAGCGCGCCCTGCTCGATCAGCAGCGCTCCGCGCGAAATCTGCTCGATGCGCAGCAGCACGCCATATCCGTGAAGAGGGCCGAGAGAAACAGCTTTGAGGATCAGCAGGTCGAGTGTGCCGGGAAGAATTTGGGCTCGGTCAGTCACGCCACTCTCCTAAACAGTTTATGAAAGCTATACCCGCTCTCCTAAGCTGTCAAGGAAAAGCCGCGAACAAGGCCCGTGAGCGGAATGCGTCGGATTCCGGGCGCGGTCACGTCCATCGAGGACTAGTACTCGTCAAAATCGCGTGCGCGAACGCTCTCAAAGTGTATCGATCAAAATTCGCGCTTTTGTTGACACGAGAGGACTTAAGGTCATTTTTTGATCGACATGTGTGATCGATCAAAATCGGGCGGTTTTTGCGTTCTCTTTTCGTTCGCTGCGCGGCACTTTTGGCGGCAAAAGAGCCCGTGGTGGGGGCAAAAGAACCATTCCGGGCCGGTCGGGACGCCTACAAGCAGGAACCCGGCTGCCCTTCTTGCAGGATGCTCGCCTATACAAATAGGCGACGCAATTTCAGAATGGCAGAGGGGTCCGGCGAATCACCAGCACGGCGCAGCACGTGGCCTAGCGCAGCACATAGCGACATGGCGCCTTGGCTTAACGGTTCGCTACCTGCCCACGCCTTTTATCCGGGCGAGTTCAGTTTCGGAGCCAACGAAGCCCCACGCATTCCACGCGTCGCCGGTGACAACTGATTCGAAGAGCTGTTGCGCGCGCAGCCGATCCTTTGCACCGTTCTCGCCGGACGCAGCGTTGTACAGGTGCCAGTTGCCGACGCCGTACGCGACCGTGTCGTATGCCAGCTCACCTTCCACATCCTTCGGGTCGACGGGCTTCGGCGGAAGGACTTTCTGCTCCGACATGGCGCCTTGATACAGCCGGATCAGGCGTAGATAAAACGCGAGGTGCGGTTCCTTGTTGGTCATCTGCGGCGTGATTCGCTTCAGGACGGCCGCCGCCTCCTTCGGCCGTTTCGCGCGGCGCAATGAAACGTACAGCCAATTGGAAGAGTCGATCAGGTCATCATCGGTCT
>JBOGNK010000167.1:0-9822 GCA_050747085.1 Candidatus Acidiferrales bacterium | reverse complement strand
GGACAATGGATTGGGCCTGTTCGATAAGGAAACCGAGGGCGTGGCGGGATTGTTCGGCTCGTATGTGGAAGAGGCCGAGGGCGTGGGCATGGCGGTAGACGATGCGGCGGTCGGCGAGATCGAATTCGTGAGCGATCACCGTGGGGCTGCACCAGTGAAGGATGCTCTGCTCGATGGCTTCGCGTTCGGGGTGATTGCAGATCGAGCAGTGGGTGACGTGGCGGAGGAGGGCGCTGTCGGGTTGTCTGTCGCGACCACGAAATCTCTGAGGAGGCTTGCGATTCGTAAGACTCCCACCCTCCTCATAATGCGAGGAGGATGGAGCACCCGCAAAATCGGGTTCCAGGTCAATTTCGGAGTGTGGTGGATACGGCGCGTTCGGTTCAATCGAAATGTCTGTGCTCACTTGAGCTTCCTTTGTTTTTTCGAATTTGGTGCCGGGCTGACCGGTTGGGAGTAATGCGTCTGATTCATTCTGCGAGCGTTCTGGCGAGGGGCGATCGCCGATTGCCTCAGGGGTTAAAACCCCTGACGAAAAGGCAAGGTTTATGTCGGAGCTGAAGCCCACCGCGGCGGGCAGGCTCCGACCCCCTAAAGAGCCCGGGCGTACGGTAGGACCGGGGTAAGTTGCAATTTTATTTGACCCGGCGAAGGCCGAGTCTGGCGCGCTGGTCAGGAGACGGACGTTGCCGCCGGGGAAGAGAGAGCGTTCGGCTGGTTGTGCTGGACGCTCCCCGGGCGGCCAGGTGCGGCGTCCTTTGCGTAGGAGCCTTCTGACTTGGTGCGGCCTGTAACCGACTATGTCGTTCGGTTTCATAAAATTTCTCACATGAAAATCGACCCACGCTAGCAGGGAAAAGGAATTTTGAATAGATCGCAAAACTACAGAAAATGAGGTTGCGTAGTTATACGGATGGCTGCGGAGGGGGTGGCACCGTCCGCAGACCGTGCGCGGCGCTGGACGGATGCGCGACCCGCCCGTGCGAGATGCCGAGAAAATTCTCGCGCGGATTGATAGATGCGTGGGCTCGCCTGAAGGGCTGGTCGCGGGTGACTTGGGCGCGACTGAAGTCGCGGCCTAACACGGCGGCTAAAGCCGGGTGCATGGCTGGCGGTGGACGGTGCGACTAAAGTCGCACCCTGACACGAAAGACTGGTCAGTACCCTGGCACGAAAAACTCATCGGTACCGTGACACGCGGAAGGCTCATCGGCACCCTGGCATGAAGGACTCGTCGGGCTGGCGCAAGATTTAGGTTTCGTGTCAGGGTATGACTTCAGTCATACCGTCAGGGAGCGAGGGGGTTGGGCTTCAGCCACTGGGTTGGGCCGCGGCTTTGAGCCGTGGGCTGGGTCGTGTGCAGATTTCGCCTCTCCGTTCTTGATATGGCGAAGGTGCGCAGAGCCGTAGGAATACTCGCCGGCGGAAGACGCGTATCCTGCTTTGACCGGATTCGCAGCGATGTATTCGACGCGGCGCGCGAACGTTTCTCGGTCGGTGATGCGAACGTCGGAAAATCCCTTCTGCCAAATCTCGCCGTTGAATCCGAGTTCTTTCTTCGCGCGATAAGAAAAGCCTCCTTTGATGAGTTGGACGGCGCGTTCGACAGTCATTCCTGATGGAACTTTCAATAGCGCGTGGAAATGATTGCGCATAACGACGAATTCGTGGACGGTGAATTTTCCGGCAGCGGTGTTTTGGCGGAGAACGTCGATGAGCAAATTCGCCATCGGCGCGGATTGGAGGAGACATTTGCCTTGGGCGGTTTTGGAGGTCACGAAATAAATTCGAGGCTGGGATGGTTTCGTGATGTTTGCACGATGGCGGACGGGTATCGACATGGGCGGGGATTATGGGTCATGGCAGGATGTTTGTAAAGGTAAGTACTGTGCTCGTGAATGAGGGTCGCGGCTGAAGCCGCGGCCTAACATGGCGGCTGAAGCCGCGGCCTAACATGGCGGCTGAAGCCGGTGAGTTCCGGCGGCGAGGACGGTATGACTGAAGTCATACCCTGACACGAAAACCTTCGCGACAACTAGATGGGATGCGTTTGATCCCGGTCGCGGCTGCCGTGTGAAGGGCCCAGCCACGGCCGGGCAGACACCGGCGCTACGGAAGGCTGCCGGGACTGAAATCCGGCGCTACATTTGAGTCCAAAGCAAAAGCAAGAATGCCGCACAGCCGGGGGCGGCTGTGCCACACAGGACTGAAAGCTCGAAGCGGGAAGCGCGGCTACTCGATACCGAGTTTGTGGTGCATTTGTTCGAGGGAGGTGCCTTTCGTCTCCGGGTAGATGAACAATCGGTTTTGACTTCGGCGCGAGCAGCGTTGAGAATGCTCGCCACGATTCGACTCGGCGAATGGTCGCCACGATTCGAGTCGGCGAATGGTCGCTACGATTAAATCCGAGGCGAAAGCAAAGAGGGTGCGGCCAGTCGCAATGGCGCCGGCGCCACACAAAACCCGCGCAGGCGGGAGCGCCCTTCGACGGAGCAGAATCCAGGCACATTCGCAGCACTCAGTGCAAGCAAGCAGGACAAGCCTGTGCCACACGATGGCGAGTGACACATAGACCGGACTGCACCGGGCATACCGCCTTGGGCCGGGCACAACGGCCTGGGCGGGCATACCGGCCTAGCCGGGCAAGGAGATTGGAATGGCGCAGCCCATGACGGTTGGTTTGAACTCCGGGGGCAACTCTGGCGGCTACAAGAGAATCGTCTACATCATCTGCGGGGTGGCTGCTCTGGGAGGCCTACTGTTCGGCCTCGACCAGGGATTCATCGCGAACTCACTGGCAACGATCGATGCGCACTACCACCTCGGCGTCCACGGTGGTGAAAGTTACTCGGCCATCCTGGCAACCGGCGGGATTATCGGTGCGTTGCTCTCGGGCATCTTTGCGCGCTTCCTGGGACGGAAGAAGAGCCTGCTCTTAGCAGGGTTCATTTTCACTGCAGCGTCAGCGCTCTCGGCGATGCTTCCTCCGCTGTCTATGCTCTCGGGCTGCCGCTTCGCCCTTGGCTTCGCGGTTGGTATCGCGTCGTTTATCGTGCCGCTCTACCTGGCCGAAACTGCGCCAGCGTCGATCCGCGGCTCCATGGGTACGCTCTTTCAGCTGATGATCACTATCGGCATCTTCCTGATCTCGCTGACGAATGTGTTCATCGCCCGAGCATTCACCAAGCCTTCCACTTCGCTGCCTCTGATGTTCCTGACGATCACATTGTTCGCGGCGATCATGTTCTTCGGCGGATTCGCACTCCCGGAGAGCCCGCGCTGGTTGATGCTCAAGCGAAGAAGGGAGCAGGCGGTCGTCGTGCTGCAGCGCACGATGAACACGCAGCAGGAGATCGACGCTGAGATAGCGGAGATCGAGCAGACGCTGCACGGGCCGCAGGGCGCGGGTATCGGCATTGTCTTTCGCGGTTACTTCTTCAAGGTCCTCGTGGTTGGAGTGCTGCTGCAGATGTTCCAGCAGCTGGTGGGCATCAACATGATGATTTACTACTCGCCGACGATCTTCGGCTACGCGAGCATAACGGGGTTGCTGGCGGCCATGACCGTCCCGACCGTCAATATGATCTTCACCTTTCCGGCAATCCATCTGGTCGAGAAGTGGGGACGCAAGAAGCTGCTGTATGTGGGCGCGGTGGCAATGCTAGTCACCATGGTGGCCGCCGGCGTCGCCTTCCAATCGATCGCGGCCAATCCTGCAACGATCAGCGCCACCGTTAAGGCTGTGTTGCTTGTATCGGTGGTGGTCTACATTTTCGGCTTTGCGGTTTCCTGGGGACCGGTCGCGTGGCTCGTCTGCTCCGAGATTTTCCCGCTCGAGGGCCGAGAAGTTGGAATGACGATTACGACCATGGTCAACTGGACGTTCGCGGGCCTGGTGATGGGCAACGCGCTTACGTTTATGAAGGCGCACGGGAACGCGTCCATCTTTTATGTGTTTGGAGGCTTCTGCGTGCTGGCGATTATTTTTGTCGCTCTGTTCGTGCCTGAGACGAAGGGGATCACCCTGGAGGAGATGGAGTTCAATCTGAAGAATGGCGTTCCACTGCGCAGGCTCGGCGAACGTCGCAACGTGCACACCATGCCGGTGCCGAACGAGGGCGGCACTGGCGGTAAGTAATCTCGGACTCGTGTTGTTCTACGGGCTGCCGGAGCAGAGGCGTGGCCTGGCGGATCAGTCGTTGACATGCTCAGAATCCTCCACTGCGGTGATTCTACGCGCTGACGGTAAACGGGAGAAGGCACGCGCCCAGGAGTCCGGATTCGGCGCCAAGCTCGGCGGGCTCGACGTAGGTTTTTGCGTTTCTGTGGCCGCGCGCGTCGGTTGAGCCATCGGTGAAGCGATAGACGTAGCTGCGGTGGCGAAGCTCCTGGAACATTTTTGGAGAGAACAGGTCCCACGCCTGCGCGACGCCTCCTCCGATAACGAAGAGGGGGAGATTCAGCGTGTTGATGAGCGCGGCGAGGCCGAGGGCGAGGGAACGTCCGACGAGATCGAAGACGGCTTGGGCGTCGGGATCGCCTGCGCGAGCGAGCGCGGCGAGATCGAGAGAAGTGAAGCTGGGATTTTTCTTATGCAGCGCGGCCATGCCGGGCGCGTTGCCCTTTGCGATGGCTTCGTGGGCCAGGCGAACGACTGCCGTCGCCGAGGCGTATTGTTCGAGGCAGCCGTTGCTGCCGCAGCCGCAGGCGTGACCGTCGGGCCAGACGGTGGCGTGTCCTGCTTCGCCGGCCATGCCGTTCATCCCGTCGAAAACCTTACCGTTAAGGATGATTCCGTTGCCGACGCCGGTGCCGAGCGTCAGCATGCAGAGCGAGTCGACGCCGAGGGACTTGCCTTTGCCGAGAAGGCATTCGGCGAGCGCGGCGAGGTTCGCGTCATTTTCAACGAGTACGGGCATGCCGAGGATTTTCTGAATTTCAGTGCGCAGCTCGAGGCCTTCGAAGCCGGGAAGATTGGGCAGCTTGCGGAGGCGGCCTTCGGGCAGTTCGATGGGGCCGGGCGAGCCGACGCCGATGCCGACGAGGGCGGGGCGAGAATGCTTGTCGGTCAACTGGCGGATGGCGTCGCACATATCCTGCACGACCGCGTGAGGACCGGCCGCGAGGCGCGTGGGAAGGTGGATCTGGTCGAGAAGGCCCGCCGGTTCGGAATAGGCGGCGATGCGGAGGTTCGTTCCGCCAAGGTCAACTCCGATGGTGTAGGGCGCGGGTGTCATATGGAGGCCGAGACCCCGAGCACTATACATGAATCTTCAGGGGCAGAAGGCGGGAAGGCGGACGGGAATTGGTCAGTGAGCGGGGCGGGAGCGGAAGCACGCGGCAGCAGCAGAAGTGCTCTGGAGTAGGGCGGCGCCCGCGGTAACAGCGGATCCGTTTTGAGAAGTAGCGGAAGGTACGGTCAGGGGACCTCAGGGGTTAAAACCCCTGACGAGGGTCCGAGGCTTAATGTCGGAGCTGAAGCTCCGACCCCCTAAAAACCAGTCGCGGCGGGCAGGCTCCGACCTCTGATAAGGGCGAAGGCTTTATGTCGGAGCTGAAGCCCACCGCAGCGGGCAGACTCCGACCCCTGCTAACCGGCCGCACGTTTGGGGGTAATGGCCAGTGAACTCTGACCGCTTTTGTCAGGGGTTGAATCATCAGACCCTGGGGCTCGTTTTTAATGTCAGGGTTTGAATCATCAAACTTGAAACCCGGTGCTGCACGGGAACCGGAAGATTTTGCAACCTTGAGGGCAAGGCGTGCCGTATATAACGGTAGCAGTGCGAGATGATAGCTAACGTGATGAGCGCGGCTGCGGTGCCGGCAAAGGAACTGAGCTTCGAGGACCTTGTGCACGAGCACGAGCGCATGGTCTTCAGCATCGCGTACCGGTTTCTGCAAAACGCAGCGGCTGCGGAGGAAGTGGCGCAGGACGTTTTTCTCGACCTGTTCCGGAGCCTTTCGAGGCTGGAATCCGCGGCGCACGTGACGTTTTGGCTGAGACGCGTGGCGTGTCACAGGTCGATCGACTACGCGCGGCGGAACAAGAATGCGGCGTCGGAGGTGAGTTGGGACGACCTGGGCGATCTGGCGCCGGGCGATGGCCGCGTGAGGAGCCAGGAGGACCCGATGCTTTCAAAGCGGCTGCGCCAGGTGGTGGCGACTCTGCCGGAGAAGATGCGGATGGTGGTCATTCTGCGGTATCAGGAAGACGCCGGGCTGGAAGAGATTGCGCAGGCGATGAAGATTCCGTTGAACACGGTGAAGAGCACGCTGCACAGGGCGCATGCTTTATTGCGCGAGAAAATCGGAACGGCCATCGGAGAAGGAAACGTATGAGCGACAAACTGGAACAGGAACTAAAGAAGGCGTTTCGGCGGACCGATCCGCCGGCGGGATTCGCCGAGCGTGTACTGGCGCGAGCCGCGAAGGAAGAGCCAAAACGCGTGCGGGAGCGAAGACGGTTCCAGTGGTTTGGAATGAGCGGTTTGCGCCTGGCGGTGACGTGCGCGCTGTGCCTGATCGTCGGAGCGTCGGGGCTGATGTATCAGCATCAGCGGCATAAGGAAGGCGAACAGGCGAAAGAGCAGTTGATGCTGGCGCTGCGGATCACGAGCAGCAAACTGGAGATCGCCAGCGATGGTATCCGGCAGATCAATTCGACGGATCAGCGTCCGGAGTAAGAACGATCGCTGAAGCAATGACGCGGCGGGCCGCGAAGAAAATGGGCAAGAAACAGGGAATTGGAGGAGTTATGAAACGCATTGCGACAATCGTTGCGCTGCTGCTGGCAACACAAATGATGGCGTTTGCGCAGGATTGGGATCCGGGAGGATTGCTGAAGAAGCTGTCGGCACGCGCCTCGAACGCGGTGGACGTGAATCTGGACCAGTCGATGCTCCAGTTTGCGGGTGGCTTCCTGGATCCGAAAGATCCGCAACAGGCGAAAGCGAAGAAGATCATCGCGAATCTGAAGGGGATATACGTTCACAGCTACGAGTTCGACAAGGCCGGGGAGTACACGGCGCAGGATGTGGAGGCTCTCCGCGGGCAGGTGCAAGGGCCGAATTGGTCGCGTGTGGTGAATGTGCGGAGCAAGAGCGACGGCGAGGACGTCACGGTCTACTTCAAGAAGGAAGGGAATGAGTTCAAAGGCCTGGTAGTGATCGCGGCTGAGCCTATGGAGCTGACGTTCGTCGACATCGTCGGTCCGATCCGGCCAGAGGATTTGAGCGACCTGGGAGGGCAATTCGGAATACCGAAGATCCACGTCGATCCGAATCCCCCCGGCAAGAAGGGAGACGGAAAATGACGCGCCGCTTCATTGCTGTGTGCGCTGTTCTGCTTCTTGCGGCTCCCTGCTTTGCGAGGAAGGATGACCCGTTTCACGCATTGGTGAAGGCGATCGAGACTCAGTACGGCGTACACTACACCCGAATACCATTTCTGGGACTGGCTACGTTTTGCATGCATGTTGCGAAGGTGCCGGGGGCGGCCGGGCTGAAAATCGCTGTTTTCGAGGATCTCCCGGACACGGACGTTGCTTCAAACGCCTCTTTCCAGGAATCGGTTGAAAAGATAATCGGAAGCGACTGGCATCCGCTGGTCAGGGCGCGTTCGCGCGACGACGGGAACGTCACGATGATTTACACCAATCCAGATCAGCAGGAATTGCGGCTGCTGATTGTTTCTGTTGATGGAACGGAAGCGACGGTGGTGCAGACGAAGCTGAAGAAGGCGCAAGTGTGGAAGTGGGTGAGTCACCCGCAGGAAGCGGTGGAACGCGACGGTCCGCCCGTCCATGCCGAACCCGCCGCTGACAATTAGGCGGGCGGGGGTGCATCCACGCAACGAAAAGGCCTCACCTCTAGCGAGGTGAGCTACATTGCGTTTGCGCAGGCCCGACAAAAACGAAGAGAGATTCTTCGTCCGCCGCCGCGGACTCAGAATGACAGACGTTTTCTGCGTATGCGCCGGCCAGACGGAAAAATCGCCGGCGCGACGCCGGCGCTACTCGGAACGAAGGGGCGGAACAGTTGTGAACCGCCCCCAATGCCCGAAGTGAAAGTCGCTACAGCAGTGTGACCGATTTTACGTTCAACGTATCCCCTTGTACTTCTCCAGTCACGTTGACGCGAAGATGGTCTTTCTTGGTCGATGACTTCAATTGGCCGACGATTTCCTTGTTGCCCGCGTCGTCAAACTTCAGGAATTTGTGATCGGCAGTGACGATCCCGAAACCGCTGTCCGCACACTTCAGAGCGCAGGCTCGCGTGTGACTGTCGGGCGAGTTGATTACTCTGGCGGAGCAGTTCGAGTCGACAACAGGAACATCCTTAAACGTCTTTGCGCTGGCGACCGCCGGGAGGAAGAAAGCCACCAGGGCGGCAATGCATAGTGCTTTTCGCATCGGTTCTCCTTTTCAGTTTGGTTCAGGGTGTCACGGCAAAGCGAGAGCCGCTTTGCGTGGATTGTGTAGCGTTTGCCGGTGCGTTCTCGCGGAACGCAGTCAGCTGTGCGAGCGCGAACGCTGCAATGACGATTTCAGCGTCGCGCATAGCCAGGTCGTAGAACATGCCGGTCGTCAGGAGGTTGATGATGATGCCTATCAGCCAGAGACCGACGATGTAGCTGCCGGCTTTCGTCCATCGACTGAGCACAATCAAACCCGCGATGATTTCCACAACCCCCACGCACCTCATAAAGGCCGTAGGGCTGATGGGAACAACTTTGGTCGCGAGCGGGCTGAGATACATGGTCCAGTCTGTCAGTCTATTGAAGTACTTATCCACGCCGCTGAGGATGGGCCCGACTCCTAATCCAATCCGTAGCGCCCACCAGGCAGCGTTGAGCCGAGAATCGAATTGCCGCATTTCGGCCTCCTGCACAAAAGAGCGCACAGGACTCAAAAGGTTACAGGCATTTGGCAGAGACAGGCAATGACTTGTAACCTTTTCACTGGCGGACGCTCTATAGTCTGACAGGTATGGAACTGGTCGAAAAGGCTCGGTGCGAGGGCTGGACGGACGAGGAAGTCGTCGACCGCGTGCTGGCGGGCGAGACGGCTCTCTACGAAATCATCATGCGCCGCTACAACCAGCGGCTATACCGCGTGATTCGGGCGATGCTGCGGGATGATGGCGAGACGGAAGATGTAATGCAGGACGCGTACGTCCGGGCGTACCAGCATTTGGGCCAATTCGAGAAGCGCGCGCCGTTTTCGACCTGGCTGACGCGAATCGCGGTCCACGAGGCATTGGCGCGCTTACGCATGCGGGGCCGAACGGACCAGTTGGACCTTACCGGTGACGACGGAGAATCGAATATGAACTTATCGGATTCCTCTCCCGACCCCGAGCAGAACACATCACAATCGGAGCTCAGCCAGATGCTTGAGGAAGCCATCCTTGCATTGCCGCGCGATTACCGCGCCGTAATCATGCTGCGTGACGTCGAAGAACTCAGCACGGCGGAAGCTGCGACGGCATTGGGAATCAGCGAACAGAACGTAAAAGTCCGGCTGTTTCGAGGCCGCGCGATGGTGCGGAGAAGCCTTTTCGAACGGGTTGGCGGTTCGGCGGCTAAGGCCTTTCCGTTCATGGGCGACCGATGCGACCGAGTGGTAGCGCGGGTGTTCAAGACGTTGGCCGAGCAGGCCGGACAGAATTCCTGACAAAATTCGCACAGCCGAGGGCGCCCTTCGACTGAGATCCCTTCGCCAGGCACTCAGGGCAAGCAGGACAAGACGCTGCCACACAACCCGCGGCGACTAAAGGGCTACGTGTGAACCAAAGGCAAAGCCGCCGGCGGGACGCCGGCGCT
>JBOGNK010000166.1:0-11425 GCA_050747085.1 Candidatus Acidiferrales bacterium | reverse complement strand
CGGCAAGATCGCGAAGGTTTTCCCCGTTTCCCGCCCGGCGATTTCGAAACATCTGCGCGTCCTGCGACGCGCGCGCCTGGTCCGCGAGCAGCGTCAAGGAAGGCAACGCGTCTATCAACTTAACCCTGGCCCGTTGCGCGCGATTGATAGCTGGCTCGCCCATTACCGCGCATTCTGGGAAACGAGCCTCGCCGGTCTAAAGGATTTTGTGGAAGAGAAGCACTCGAACTAGCGTTCCGCAAGAAGTGGTCGAAAACGTGACGCGAAATACGACGTACAAGGGGCTTTAATGGCGACGCCGAATGCGAATTCCGGAGCAGATGAGATTGTAAGTGAGATTCAGATTGCAGCGCCGCCCGAGCGTGTGTTCGAGGCGTTGGTCGCTCCAAAGCAGGTGGTGCAGTGGTGGGGGCAGAAGGGAATCTATGTCTGCAAGGAATTTGAGGCCGATCTGCGTGTGGGCGGCACATGGCGAAGCGCCGGCGTCGACGGTCGAGGGAATCCATTCGAGATTAGTGGTGAATTTGTGGAGATCGATCGGCCCCGGACGCTGGCATATACATGGGTGGCAACCTGGACGGGTGACCTGAAGACTCTCGTTCGTTGGGAACTGGCGCCGACGACCGCTGGGACGCTGGTGCGCATACGGCATAGTGGATTTGGCGGGCGCCCGGAAATGGGACAGAACTACCGCGGTTGGCCGAGAATGCTGGGTTGGTTGCAAGCGCTAATGGAACGCAGCGAAACGGTAGAGGAGCGGCCGGCGGCTTCCTGGGGCTAGGTTTGCTGCCAACCTCCGGAGGGCGCGACAAAGCGCACAGAACTAGATCTGGATGAATTGGGCGGAATAGCGATGCCATCGTCCTCCGATGAGTCCGGAAACAATTGAAACTTGCCGCATGCTATGCTGCGCTCTTCCAGATGCCGCGCGCACACGGACCCAAACACCTGGCTTGGTCACTGATCCTCACTTCGATTCTCATTCCCACTGGCACGACGGGAACGGAATTCCAGCCGAAACTCTACGGATACCGAGTTGTTCGAGTTTACCCGCACGACCCGAACGCGTTTACCCAGGGGCTGATCTACTTCAACGGACATCTCTATGAGAGCACCGGTTTGAGAGGGCGGTCGTCTCTTCGCATGGTCGATTTGCAAACGGGCGCGGTGCGTCGACGATTTGACCTTTCAAGCCAGTTGTTCGGCGAAGGACTGACGAACTGGAAAGACACGCTCGTTCAGCTGACGTGGATGGCGCAAACGGGGTTCGTCTATGACCGGCAGACTTTTCGATTGCTGAAGACGTTCCACTACGAGGGCGAAGGTTGGGGGCTGACGCAGGACGGCGTGCATTTGATCATGAGCGATGGAAGTTCTTCCCTCCGATTTCTCGACACGAAAACGTTTCAGATCGTGAAGCGCGTAACCGTGTCGGATCGCGGCGCGGAAGTCCGCAACCTCAACGAGCTCGAATACGTTCACGGCCGCGTCTACGCCAACGTCTGGCAGACGGACCGAATCGCGATTATTTCTCCTGAAAATGGCCGGGTCGACGCGTGGATTGATTTAACGGGATTGCGGCCAATCACCACAAGCGGAGACACTGACGCGGTGTTAAACGGCATAGCGTTCGACTCCGAGCATGACCAACTGTTCATCACAGG
Source organism: Candidatus Acidiferrales bacterium (assembly GCA_050747085.1). Taxonomy (GTDB): domain Bacteria; phylum Acidobacteriota; class Terriglobia; order Acidiferrales; family UBA7541; genus Palsa-295. The sequence continues at coordinate 9,761 of JBOGNK010000166.1, read as the reverse complement.
AAAACTTTGGCCGGATGTCTTCCAGATTCAGCTCGTGCAGAAGCATCACCCGCCAGCGCAGTTCCGCTAAGGCTATCGCGTCTGTGCTGCTGAAAATCGTTTAATCCCCAGATGCCACAGTCGCGGCTTAGCGTGCTCCAGATTTCTTCTCCAGGATTGCCGCGAAAAAACCATCCGTAGGCTGCACGCCGGGAACTGTGCGGAAGAAGCCATCGGAGTCAAACAGCGTGCCGGGGGCGACGCCAGTAGCGAGGTGGGGAGCAAGCGCTGCGATCGTTCGTGAGGATAGGACGAGCGAGATGCTTGCATTGGAAGGTGTCGATGAACGCGCATTGGATGCTCCGCGCAAGACTTCTCGAATGACGAATTCGTTTTCCTCGGGTTCCAGCGAACACGTCGAGTAGACGAGCCGACCACCGGGAGCAAGCGTCGCAAGGGCAGAAGATAGGATTGCGACTTGCAGGCGATGGAATTCGATCAGTTGCTCGGGCCGGAGGCGCCATCGAATTTCGGGATGTCGCGCGAGAGTTCCCGTGCCGGAGCACGGCGCGTCGACAAGGATGCGATTGAATTGTTCAGCGAACGGGAGAGGCTGTTCCGCATCGAGTTCGACGATTCCAACGTTTTCGAGGCGCAGGCGTTCGAATTGCGCCTGCATACCGCGAAGACGGTGCGCATGGCGGTCGGCGGCAACAACAACGCCGTTCCCAGCGGCCCGCGCGAGCGGCGGCGTTTTTCCCCCGGGCGCGGCGCATAAATCCAGAACGCGGTCGCCGCAACGCACATCGAGAAGCAGCGGGATCGCTTGCGAGGCTTCGTCCTGGATGGAAATCAGGCCGTCGCGAAATGCCTGAGTGCGAGCGGGGCTTCCGCCGCCAACAGCGAGAGCGTTCCCCAGCAGCGCACCCGGTTGCACGTCCAATCCGGCAGTATCCAGCGCAGCCAACACGTCGTCGCGGCGGTCGGGCTCGCGAAGCACCAGCGACAGACACGGAGGGCGATTGTCAGCTTCGAGCAAATCGATTGTGCGCTGTTCGCCGAAGCGAGCGAGCCACCGTTCGACGAGCCACGTGGGATGCGAGTGGAGGGTGGCGATCCGGTCGACCCCATTGAGTGAGGCGATTTGATTATCCGAAAGGGATATCTCGCGGATGTGGGCGGTTCTTTCGTGCACTAAGGCGGCACGCCCCGATTCCGGCGGCGAAGTCTGTTCGGCAGCGCGGCGAAGTACGGCGTTCACGAGCGCCGCGGCCGATGGTTTCTTCGCTCGTTTGACAAGCTCGACTGACTCATTCACCGCGGCGCTCGCGGGAACCCGCGTGAGAAACCGAAGTTGATACACGCCCATACGCAGCGCGATCGCGACGGGCAAGTCGAGTCGATCGACGGGCTTCTTCAGCCATGGGCTGAGGAGAAAGTCCAGCAGGCGCCTCCAGCGGAGCACGCCGAGCGTCAATTCCATAGCGAGTGCTGCATCTGTCCGCTTGATGGCGCTCGCGCGCGAACCGTCCGCGCCATCCAGTTCGGCGTGGAGCAGATCGCTTGCGTACGCCTGCTCAGACTCCACGCGGCTCAGAATGTCGAACGCAATCGCGCGAGCGACGGATACAACCATGTGGAAATCAAAACACGGAAACGCGAAAAATGGAAAATGAAAGAGAATCGTGCGGAATCGACTTAGAAACCCGCTGAAGCAGTCCGTATTTCGATAGTAATGAAACCTGAGTTGCTGAAGTTCGCTTGCCTTGCGTTCCGCCGCTTCGAATAATCGGATTCATACAGTCTCGGGGGTTCGTGATGTCAAAGTTCGTCGAGAAAGTGTTCCTGCCCGTGGTTGCCGCGTCGTTCATTTTCCTCGGTGCACCGCGCATTGCGAGTGCCCGCGCGAATGCCCAGGATCACGTCGTCAGCACGACGCAGTTGCAGAAAGACGTGGCGGCGCATTCCAAGACGCGCCAGCAGAACGAGGCGCGGCTCGAGCAGATACTGGACACGCCGCAGGGGCGTGAAGCGGTGGGCAGGGCGGGCGTCGACTACAAGACCGTGGACAAGGGCATTCACATGCTGAGTGACGCGGAACTCGCGCAACTGACCGCGCGGGCCGAAAAGGGCCAGTCCGATTTTGCAGCAGGCTCGCTCACAGAGCTCGATTGGATCCTGATTCTGCTCGTGATCGTCGTGGTGATTATCATCATCGCGGTTGCTTGAGTCCCCGGAAATCGAAAGCGCCTCTCTGTCTGGAAACGGTGCGCTGCCACGTGGCTCCCGGCCCAACGGGCTTGTGTGCATGCCCCGAACTCCGAGATAATAAGAACACCCGCCCACAAAAACTCGAATTCCAGGAACGATTCATCGAAACTGGGGCTTCAGCACGTCCCACAAAGCGGAAGACGCCTCGCGGAAAGGCCGCTCTCGAACGCTTTTCGGCATCGCGCTTCGCGCACTAAACTCTGAGTTCGTACAAGGAGAGAGAATGATTTCTCGAATCGCGCGCTTCTCAATTGTTCTGTCTGGATGTCTGTTCATGTTCGCGGGAGTGCAGGCGCAGAGAACTTGGGCTCAGGAACATGTAGTGTCGTCGTCCGATCTTCAGAAAGACGTGAATCAGGCGGCGCGGACTCGCCGCAGCCAGGAATTGAAAATCGAGACCTTTTTGCAAACTCCGCGCGCCAAAAAGGCGCTTGCAGCGGCCAATATCGACTACAAGACAGTCGAAAAAGGCGTGCCGCTTTTGAATGACCCCGAACTCGCCGCCCTTTCCGCGCGCGCTGAAAAGGCGCAGTCGGACTTCGCCGCTGGTGCACTCACGAACCAGCAACTGACGTACATTATTATTGCGCTCGCGACGGCGGTCATCATCCTTGTGATTATTGAAGCCTAGCGGGCCCGTAAGAACGTACGAACCGGAAACCGTGCTAATGCTGATCCCGGAACATTCGAACGCGCGAGTGTGTTTGCGCGGGCTGCTTCGAATCGCGTTGTGCGCGGTGGTCGCCGCCGCAATCATTGCTGTGTCCCATGCCAACAGCAAGCCCGGCGTGATGCTCGACGTGCCGTTCATCGCACAGCCGAAGAACGGATGCGGGGCCGCTTCGATTGCCATGGTTATGGAGTACTGGCAGCGCGGCAACGCAAAGGCACAACCTGACCGGGCGGATGTGCAGGCCATTCAGCGCGCTTTATATTCGAAAAAAGCGAACGGCATTCTCGCATCGGCGATGCAACGATATTTTGATGAAGCGGGTTATCGCACGTTTGCGATCAGCGGTCGATGGAGCGATCTGCGCGAGAACATCGAAAAGGGGCGCCCGCTGATCGTGGGGCTTGCACCAGAGGGGCCGCACGATCCGTTGCACTACGTTGTGGTCGCCGGCATGGATTGGGAGAATAACTGGATCTTTGTGAACGATCCCGCCCAGAGGAAGCTTTTCAAGATGGACCGATCGGATTTCGAGAAGGAGTGGGCCGCAACAAAGAACTGGACCCTGCTGGCCGTGCCAAAGAACTGATAATCCGCAAGCAGCAGAATGACACCGCCTGCTATGACCCACAGCCCGACGAGCCAAGAAGCGATGTCAACCAATGCGGTAAGTCTTGGCTGACCGAGGACGCAAAATCACGCGAAAACTCCTTTTGAAGACGAGCCTCCCGGCATTCGTGTTCTTGGGGGTCATTCTGGGTGCGAACTGCTCCCCTCACGTGCAGAGCCAAAGCGCCGATGCTCAGTCACAGCCGCGAAGCCAGCGACCGACCGCTGCAACCTCATCTCGGGCAATCTTTCCGCAAAGCTCGCGAGTATCGGTACCCGAACTCAAAAAACTCTACGATCGTGGCAAGTGGGAGGACGTGGTCCGCCTGGCGCCAACCGGCGCGGCTGCTCCGCCCGATGCGGATTTCTATCGAGGGCTTGCGCTGGCGAAACTGCGTCGCTGGAGCGAAGCGCGCGCCGCACTTGCAACGGCGGAAAAGAAGGCGCCGCGAGACGAACGGTTTCCTGTCGAACTGGCCGGCGTCGCGTATCAGCAAAAAGATTTTCGCGCGGCAGAGCACGAGCTGCGCAGGGCCCTCCGGCTAGCTCCGCACGACTCCTACGCGTTGAATTTCCTGGCGACGATCTATTTCCTCCGCGGAAACATGGAAGCGGCGCTCGAATACTGGAATCGCGAGAAATTGCCGCGCGTTCGCGAAATCAAAGCCATGCCCGAGCCCAATCTCAACACTGAATTATTCTCGCGTGCGTTCGCATTTGCGCCGCTTTCGACGCTGAAGCTCGGTCAATTTGAGACGACGCAGGCACGCCTCGATAACCTCGCAATTTTCACGCTGTATCGGTGGGAACTGGCGCCAGTAGAAACCGCGTCCCCAAGCTCGGGCGATGATGCGCCGGCCGCCTTCGACGTGATCTTCCATTCAATCCAGCGCAACGGCTTTGGCCCAAATAAATGGACCGCCGCTCTTTCGATGTTGCGCGGACTGCCTTACGAGACGGTCTATCCCGAGTATTACAACGCGTTTCATGATGCGGTGAACTTCACGTCGCTTGTGCGGTTCGATTCGCAAAAGGAACGCGCATACGCGCAAATTTCCGGTCCGTTGCAAGGGCGGCCAAACTGGCGCGCGACTGCCTGGATCGACGGCCGTTCTGAGCGCTGGAACATCAGCAACACCTTTTTCGGGGCAACCGCGCCCATTTCGGATTTGCGATTGCACAAGATCGAGGCGGGGGCGGCCTTTCGTTCCGTTCAGAGCGGACGATGGAGTTGGGACACCGGCCTGTCGTTTGCGCACCGCGAGTTTCAGGTGCAGAACGGCGTACCGGCCAGCTCGCTCGAACCGGACGCGTCTGCTTTCTTCACCGATGGGAATTCGCTCGAGCTCTCAGGCCGAACGAATTACCGTCTGCTATGGCCGCAGGACCGCGTGACGCTGGACGCGTCTGCAAATGTGGAGGCCGGCAGATTCTTTGCGGCGCCGCTGGGAGCGTACGCGAAAACAAGTGGATCGGTCAGCCTGAGTTGGTTCCCGCAAGATCAAGGTAACGACTGGCAGACGCTTACTCGCGTCCGTGCGGGCAGCACATTCGGTATGGTCCAGTTCGATGACCTTTTCACGCTCGGCGTTGAGCGCGACGACAACAATTTATGGTTGCGCGGAATCTCCGCAACGCACGGCGGCCGCAAAGGGAATTCGCCGATGGGGCGCGACTACGTGTTGTGGAATTCGGAGCTGGATAAAATTGTTTATAACGGCGGGCTGTTTCAGGTGCGCGTGGGGCCGCTGTTCGATGCGGGACGCATTTGGGATGCTTCCGGGCTTTTCGGCTCGCGGGGATGGCTGTATGACCCGGGCGCGCAGCTGAAAGTAACCGTGCTCGACACGTTTGAAGTGGTCTTCAGCTACGGGCACGATTTGCGGTCCGGAGAGAATACGTTTTTCGGTGGAACGGAACGCGAGCGCTAATGACGCGGGCTGCGCGGAATTTTCAGCGCTTGGGCTTCGCCCCTCAACAACTTCCCGTGCTAGACGCTTTGCTGCCGCTTTGTGGCTCTGGCGTCCGAACCGCTCTGCCTTGCCGCTCTTTGCCCCACATGCTATAAATGCTTTTGCCAGAGCGGGATTCGTATAGTGGTAGTACGCGACCTTGCCAAGGTCGAGGCGAGGGTTCGATTCCCTTATCCCGCTCCATCTCCTCACTTGTGATCGTCGTTCCGATCTGACCTTGACGCTTTCATGGCTAAGCGCTCTCGCGAAGATTCCCGGCTGACGCGGTTGACTGAAATCGCGAAATCCCTGCCGGAGACTCGCAGGCGACTCCACGGGGATCATGCGGCGTTTCTCATCAGGAAGAAGCCGTTTGCGTATTTCTTGAACGATCATCATGGCGACGGCATTGTCAGCATCGCGTGCAAAGCGTTGCCTGGCGACAATACGGCTCTGGCATCCGCGCAGCCCAAGCGCTTTTACCTTCCTGCCTATGTCGGGCCGAGAGGTTGGGTCGCACTCCGCCTCGATGTGGGCAAGGTCGACTGGGACGAAGTAGCCGAACTGATGCGGGCCAGCTTCATGCTGCTCGCGCCCAAACGCCTTGCCGATCGCGTTGAATCTTCGGTGCGATAGCTTTGCCGGCCTTCTCCGGTTGTGCCGGCGAAAATTCTGCCGCTCGCAACAGTCTTTCCAATCATCTGACACCTGAGTTGCCGCAAATCGGCGCTTGTAACGAAGGCTGTTGGCGGTTCACGAAGTGGAACGTCTTGACTCCGCGTGATAGAGTGCGATTCCCGTGCTCGCATACCTTTGCGGTCCCATAGAATTTGCGCAGGATAGCGGACGCCTGTGGCGTCGCAAATTGGCGCCCTTCATTCGCGACACACTTGGCCACCACGTCTACGACCCGGCTGAAGATGAGAAGAAGAGCCTGACCGACGAGGAATGCGCCCACTTTCGGGCATGGAAGACATCCGATATGGATCGTTTCCGCCGAACGATTCGCAAGATCATTGCGTTCGACCTCGATCTGATCGAAAACAGGGCTGACTACGTTGTTTGCTATTGGGATGCGGGCGCCCAGAGCGGCGGAACGTCCGCCGAATTGACTCTCGCCCTGCGCAAGGGAATACCGGTATATCTGGTCACACCGTTGCCGCTCGATCAGGTGAGTGGATGGATGCTGGGGTGCACCGACCACGTGTTCTCGTCGATCGAACAACTCAAGGAATTTCTCTCCGCGCGTTACGCGCGCCAACGCCAGACGCCATTGTGGAGAGATTAGCAGCGCACGTGGAATCGGCGGCGCGACGCGACGCAGTACCACGAAGCCGAGGCTGAACCACACAGGGTACCGAGAACGGCAGAGCACGGGGCAATCCACATCGCATGAAGAAAACGATCGTAGCAGTTGGCACTACGCGGCGGCCAAAGCTGAATGCAGTGTGGGAAGCGCTCACCGTTGTCGGCCCCGTCCTCGATATTGACGCGCAGTTCGACATCGCCGCGGTGGAAGTTCCGAGCGGCGTCCGTCATACGCCGCTTACGCGTGATGAAATTATGGCTGGGGCGCGAAACCGGGCGGAAGCGCTTCAGCTCGTCGCGCGCGAAAAAAGTGAGCCCTGGGAATATTTTATCGGGCTGGAGGGTGGCTTTGACGTCGTCCACGCGGGCACTGCGCGGTTGGTGTTCCTTGAAAATTGGGCTTACGTTGCCGATAGGAGCGGACGCTCGTCGTTCGGCCAGTCCGGCGCGGTCGCGGTTCCCGACCAGCTCGCGAAAACGGTCGTCGACGACGGCGTTGAGCTTTCCGAAGCAATCGACGCATTCGCCAGCGGCCGCGGAATCCGCGACGCGCAAGGCACCTGGGGCATCTTGACGCGCAACATGATCACTCGGCAGGACGCGTTTCGCGTCGCAGTGATCAATGCATTCGCCCCTTTTTTCAATCGAGACGTGTATCACGCCGATGCGCGATCGAAAGACTAGCACTCTCAACTGGGCGTACCTTCGCCCTTTTTTTTCAATCGGTCTCATGTTCTGCGTAAAAAGGGTTGTGGCCAGACGCGATTTTCAAGCGAGGGTGTGAAGGCCTTTTTTCTGCAGCCTCCGTTGTCGTCTTAAGTTTGGCCGGCGAACTCGCGTGGATCGCGGTAATCGTTAGCAGTGATTCCAGAACCGGTGGTCAAAACCGCAAATTCGGCGGCGACTAGCGTGATGGCAGTGTGGGATCAAACCGAAGTTAAACGCGGAGGCCGCAAAACAAAAAGCAGGAAGGTCCGGCACACTCCAGCTTCCTCAGCGACCCGTTTTTTTTCCACAGCGCAGTTGTGATAGCTTACTTTTTTGGAGGCAACTTCGGATGGACATCGTAAAGGGCAACATGGGATGGATCGAAGTGATCGTTGGGCCGATGTTCTCCGGCAAGAGCGAGGAGCTGATTCGCCGTTTGCGGCGCGCCGAAATCGGAAAGCAGCGCGTGCAAATCTTTAAGCCGGAAATCGACCAGCGCTATTCGAAGAACGGGATCGTCTCGCACTCGGGGCTGGAGATTCCTTCGGAGCTGGTGCAAACGGGCAGCGAAATCCTCGACAAAGTCGCGCCGCGCACGGAAGTGATCGGCATCGACGAGACGCAATTTTTGGGCGACTCCGTCGTCGACGCATGCGTCAAGCTCGCCGATCTTGGCAAGCGTGTGATCGTCGCCGGCCTCGACACGGATTTCATGGGCCGCCCGTTCGAACCCATCCCGCGCCTTCTCGCCGTAGCGGAAGAAATCACGAAACTGCTCGCGATCTGCGTGCGCTGCGGAAACCCGGCAGTACACACGCAACGGCTGGTCGAATCGGAGGAGCTGATTGTCGTCGGCGCCGGTGGAATGTACGAGGCGCGCTGCCGCCGCTGCTTCGAGCCGTTTCTCGCGCAGCAAAGAACCGAGTACAAAGTAGCCGAAAAAGCAGCAACTGCGGCGGGTAACCGTGGCTCTGTTTAAGAATATCGCGTGACTCGCATTGGACCCTTACTGGCTGTTTTCTTCTTTGGCGCATTGGTTTCCGCTGTCGCCCAGCAATCGCAACCAGGCGGTCCGCAAGCCAATCCCGGCAGGCCCACTGTGTCCACGCCGGCGACGCTGACGCCCGTCGGCTATCTGCAGTTTGAAACCGGCCTGTTGAGCGCGTGGCGTTCTCCCGGACTGTCTTCCCAGTCGAGCATCAACGAAGTCGTGAAGTTTTCAGTGGCACGCCACCTGCAATTGCTAGTTGCGACGCAACCATACGCCTACTCCCGCGCCGAGAACGAGCCGGCAAACGGGATGGGCGATGTCGATGTAGGATTTCAGACAATGGTTCATCAGGGAGAGGGGGCCCAGCCGACGATCGCGTTCAGTTATTTAGGACAAGTGCACAACGGAGATGCTCCCGATCTGGACGTAGGCAGCTTCAGAAATTCAGCGCTACTGCTGGTTAGCGCCGACGTGAAAGGTTTTCACTACGACACGAATTATCTGTTCAACGAAGTCGTCAACGGATCGATTCGGCGCCTTCAGTTCGGGCAAACGCTGTCTGTTTCGCACGATCTTGCAGGTAAATTCGGAATCTCCGGAGAGATATGGCGTTTCACTCAGCCTTTTCTGCAGAGCAATACTATCGGCAACTTATGGGCGCTGAACTACAACGCGAGGCCGAATCTCGTGTTCGATGGCGGATTCAATCGCGGACTAACCGGGACGGCGACGCGCTGGGAACTCTTTGCGGGATTTACGTACCTGCTTCCACATAAGTTCTTTCGGCCGAAGACGCGTTCAAGTTCCGAGCTTTGAAGTCGCCGCGCACGGGGCTTCAACATTTCCCGGCATGAGCAGCGGCTCCTTACCTATGCCGTGCTTTGTGCGGCTGCGGTTTTGGAGGCGGCATCTGCTTCAGCACCGTGCCGAGCCGTTGCATCTCCTCGCCGTAACCGCCCCAATCGCCCTGTCGAAGATCCTTTTGCGCCTGTTCGTAGTGTTGGTTGGCCTGCTGAATCAGATTTTCCAGCCGGGAAGGAATCACCGCGACGGTTGTCGTGCTCGCGCCTCCCGCAGGTGTCGTCCCTCCGGCCATCTCCACCTGTGAGGCTCCGTTTCCGTTGAAGATTGTGTTCAGCGCATCTTCGAGCGTGGGTTCCATCACCACCTGATCGGAATACGCGACGATCACTCGTTTCAATTGCGGCAGAGAAGAACCGCTTTCGGCGGCGAGATACAGCGGCTCGACGTACATCACCGCGTTCTGTATGGG
>JBOGNK010000165.1:0-2900 GCA_050747085.1 Candidatus Acidiferrales bacterium | reverse complement strand
GCAAAAAAGGATCGAAGTCCTTCGTGTGCCCAAAACCGAATGCTCGTTGCAGCTTCACGCCCGCACCTTCGATCGTTGGCTTCGTTTCAATGATTTTCCTGACTGGACGAAGCGACATAACGTTTCTCCTTCTGCGCGAACGTGTCTTGCGCAGATCCGATGTTGTTTATTCCTTCAGGGACGCAAGGTTTTGGCGGCCGTACGTGGGCGGGTCTGAGGCCCACCCCTACTGAAGGCGTTGTCACATTCGCGCGTGGGCCCGTAAATGCCAGTTCAACGTAGAGACGCGCGCTTGAAGCGCCTCTTACAGGCGCGATAAAAGCGCGACCCGTGCCCTACCAGATCCACGAATCATGTCTTGATGAATTGGACGTCGAGACTGACCGTTACTTCATCGCCCACGAGCACTCCACCCGTTTCGAGCGCAGCATTCCACGTCAAGCCGAAATCCTTGCGATTGATCTTGGTTGTCGCGGAAAGACCGACGCGTGTATTGCCCCACGGGTCCTTGGCTGGCTCGGAAAGGCTTTCCACCGTGAAAACAACGCTGCGGGTGACGTCATGGATTGTCAAGTCGCCCGTGACCTGCAATGCGCCTTGAGTGTCGCGCGTAACGCGAGTCGACTTGAAAAAGAGTTTCGGAAACTTTTCGACATCGAAGAAGTCCGTGCTTTTCAAATGCGCGTCGCGCTGCGGCTCGCGTGTGTTCAGCGAGGCGGCATCGATAGAAGTATCGACGGCGGACCTGGTCACGTCGGCTTCGTTGAGTGCGAGCGATCCCGTAATCCCGCTGAAGTGTCCTTTCACGTTCGAAATCATCATGTGCCGAACCTTGAATTCGGCCGTGGAATGGGCCGGATCAACGTTCCAGGTGCCGATTTGTGGCTTAGCGCTAATGCTCATGGTATTGCTCCTTTCGTGCGGTTAGATGCGTTGCGACGATATTCGTTGCAACGCATATTAAGCCCACAAAAATCAGACCGACTCGCGGCGCGCTTCCCTTAACAGATCGGCTAGTTGCTTCAGCCGCGCAGTCCCGAGATGGCCCAGCTGCTTGCGATGGGCACCAAGGATCGGGCTGTCGAGGCCAGCCAGTATCTTCAAACCCTGCTGTGTGATGCGGGTCAGGACGACGCGGCGGTCTTTCGCTTCCCGGCAGCGGGAGATAAGGCCCCGCTTCTCCATGCGGTCGAGAAGGCGCGTAATGTCGGGGTCGCGGGTAATCATGCGGCTGGCAATGTCTCCGCACATAAGGCCTTCTTTTGCGCCGCGGAGGATCCGCAATACGTTGTACTGCGTGGCCGACAGCTCAGCCGGTTTCAGCACGTCTTGCAGGCCGCGGCTCAACACGTCGCAGGTACGCAGGAGGTCGAGAAAGGCGGCTTCTTCACCGTTGCCCGTCGCCGGCTTACGATGGTCGTTGTGGGTAGGTTTCTTCACGGGTCCAATAATAGTCGTTATCACGACTATTGTCAAGACGCATTGTTGGCTCGATGCGATTGTTGATCTCGTGGGATCCGCCGACGGCCGGCCCTCCAATCTAAGTTGTCGCAAAATGCGGTCGGCGGGCTATGGCGAGAAGCCTTGTTGATCGCAGACTGTCAGACCGACCCGCGAGGCCGCGTTTGTTAATGCCTATTGGCGAAAGGGCGTGGTGGTGAGGAAGACGTCGCCGAGGCCGCTGGCGTGCACGGCCGGCACAGTTTGTTGTGTGAAGAAGGCGGCGAATCCGGCGTCAGTTACAGGCACGGGCACGCGGATGTCGCTGGTGAGCGGCAACTGGTTACCGGATGGGTCTGTCGCGATCAACTCCGCCGCATGAGGAGAACAGGGGCCGACTGCGCCAAAGCACGTGTCGTAAACCACGATATCGCCCGTCGCCCCCCCGGTGGGCTCGGAGTTCCCATTCTGCTGGCGCACGATGTAGCTGATGTAGCGTCCCGACAGGCTGATCGATGGAGAATAGTTGCCGCTCGCGTCGCCGGAAGCAACGGCGTTGCCGGAAACCCGCGTCGTGGATGGTGCGCAGCCGAAGGGCGCGCTTGGCCCGGTGCAGGTATCGCGGAGATAGATTTGTTCCCCGCCCGTCGAGCCATCTGCGAGATTCGATGCCGCGGATTCGAACGCCACGAAGCGTCCATCGCCGCTGAGCGCGAGCGATCCACTCGTTCCGTTGCCAATGCGCCCGTCGCGCGACGCCGAGACAAGCTTAGTGGAAGGAATGCACCCCGAATCTCCGCCCAAGCACGTATCCCGCACGTAGATTTGCGAGGGCGTCGTTCCGCTTGCCTCGCTGACAAATGCAACGTAGCGCCCCGCGCTGGAGATGGCCGATGCGGCATTCGGATCCACGTTGATCTGCGACTGGCCATCCACGGAAGCAATGACCGTCTGAGGAACACATGTCGCTGCAGCTACGTGGCAGGTATCACGAATCATCAACATGCTGGGAAGGCTGCCTGTAATTCTGCTCATCATGAGGCTGCCACCACGGACGGCAAAGGCGATGAACCGCCCATCCGGGCTGATACTCGGCTTGTCACCAGTGACGACTTCTCCGTTCGGCGCGACTGACGCGATTTCGCTGTGCGGCGGGCAAGGCGCTGGCGCGCTGGCTCCTTCGCACGCGTCCCGAACGAAAATTCTGTCCACGCCTCGGGACATCGCATCAGACGTTAGATTCGTGGCGTTTGAAGCAAACGCAACGTAGCGGCCGTCCGCGCTGACCGAGACGCGACCGGCTGCTGCGCCGTTTGGCACTGTTCCGTTTGCAGCGAGGTCAACCGGAACCGTGCTCGGCACGCAGTTTGCAGGCTGCCCCGCACACGTGTCGCGAAGGAAGATATTCCCGGCTGTCCCTTGCGCGATCAGATTCTTTGCTTGCGAAAAGAAGGCGATGT
>JBOGNK010000164.1:0-16529 GCA_050747085.1 Candidatus Acidiferrales bacterium | reverse complement strand
ATTGCTTCCGTTGTTGCTGCCGCCCAGACCAAGAGATGCTTGGGGATTCGACGCTGCGCTTCCTCCCACCACAGCTGCCCCCACCTGAAGTCCTGTGATGAATCCGGGCACGGTGGCCGCAGGCGTCCCCGGGGTCGGCTCGCCAGTAAAGAAATATCCGGCTCGGGAGTAACCGAATCGAGCAGTATTCAGCAACGTCGAGGAGATAACGCGCGTTTCTTCAGCACTCAAAACTTGCTCGCGGAGAGTCATGATGTCCGTGCTGTACGGATCGCCGGGCGTTGCGGTGACGTCACGACCGTCGTCGATGGTGTAGACAGCGGAAAAAGTGTCGCGCGGAGAAAATATCTGGTCGAACCGAGCGGTTCCAAAAGTTTCGCGGATGGTCTGTAACGGGCTGCCGAATACTTCAGCGATGCCGTTGAAATCGGGCGCGCCAGACGGAGGCGTCGGCCAAAGGTTCAGAAGGGGCTGAACCGCAGGGACCGCAGCCGCGCGAGATGCTAGATCGGGAACGAAGGCTGCGGACGTCTGGTGAAGGTTCTGCTGGAGGCCTTCGTAATCTCCGAAGATGAATGTTTTGTCGCGGCGAACAGGGCCGCCCACAGCGCCGCCGAACTGGTTGCGCTGGAAAGGAGGTGCGGAACCCTGATCAAAGTAATTGGGCGCGTCGAGCGCATTGTTGCGCAAAAAATCAAAGGCCGCACCATGCCACTCATTAGTGCCGCCCTGGGTGGCGATCAGCACTTGGGCCCCGGGTCGTTTGCCGTATTCTGCTCCGTAAGAGTCGCGCAAGACGTTGAACTCCCGTACTGCCTCAACACCGAGCAACTGGCCGCTCGTCCCACCGGGCTGCATATTGTTTTCGGCCGCGCCGGTGTATTCGACCCCGTTCAACAGGAAGAGATTCTGCTGCGGCCGGTTGCCGGAAACTGAGAAGTTGTTGCCGGTCGTTGAATTGGAAATCCCGGTACCACCCGTTTTCTGCGAAGTGAAATTCACGATGCCTGGATTTAGTGGGAGCAGCAAGTCGTAGCTGCGGCCATTCAACGGCAGGTCCTTAATCTGCCTTTCAGTGACGAGGCCGGACACGTCGGCGGCAGTTACGGAAACGATCGGAACATCGGCATCCACCCTCACCTGCTGACTTACTTCCCCAACCCGCAGGACGAGATTCGCGGTGGCGTCCTGGCCCACCACGAGACACACTCCCGCCCGGACTTCCTCCTGAAATCCGGTCTTCTTCGCGCTGACTTCGTACTGGCCGACGGGCAACGCAATCAGGTGATAGTGCCCGGAGTTATCGGTCACCGCTGCGCGAACCGCGCCGGTTTCCGTACTTCGAACCGCAACATCGGCGCCAGAAACGGCCGCGCCCGATTGGTCCGTTACCGTTCCCGAGAGGCTCGCTGCCATCTGCGCGTGAGAAGCAGCAGTCGCAAGAAGAAGAGAGATCAGCAGCGGCAACCAACGCCGGATCATGCGCCGACCGAGATCCCTCGATCGGGGCGGTTTTTCGCAGCGAGAAACAAAGTAAACCAACGGAACCATTCGGATGTCTCCAGGAAGTGGAATGGAGGCGAGGCCGCAGCAGCCCTACCGAAGCAGCTATACGTTATAATATGATTTTAATCGATAGGTCAATCTGTTTTAGTGCGATACTTAAATGACCATAGACGAGATAGGAGCTCGGAGCTTCGCGGTGCGGGCCCGCTGTCGCTGCGGGGCTTGCGGATCAGCGTTTGATGATCATTACTTCGGTGGACTTGATCAGAGCGGCTGCCTTGTCGCCCGGTCTTAGGCGCAGCTCGCGCGCTGCGTCCGCGGTGATAATCGAAGTGATGTGCTGTCCGCCGATGGAGAGCTTCACCTGAGCCATCAGTCCTTCGATCCTCACGTCCAAAACCCGGCCAACGAGTTGATTACGTCCGCTGACGCGACGAAAACCCTCGCGCCGTTCGATCGGCTTCTTGCCTTTCGACGAGCGGTAGAGGAATTTGTCGACTTCCTTTTCGGGAATGCGATGATGGCCACCCGCAGTCTGGATCGCGCGAATTTTGCGTTTGTAGATCCATTGCTTCAGAGTGGGATAGCTAATGCCCAGGACCTGGGCGGCCTCGCGAGGCGTGAAGAGCTTTTCAGGCGCAGGCATATTCTCTCGAAGCAATCGGAATAAACTCGCGGGGTGGAAGGTTCGCACCGAAGGATGCGATTGTAAAGACGAAGTTCAGGCAATCTGACCGATCGTAGAACAAGGACAGCCCCGGCTGTCCACCGAGGCTGTTCTTGAACTAAGTCTGCGACCGACGCCGACGGCGCAATGTGGAGCGACTAGTATCCATGGCGCGCGTTGTGTTTCTTGCTATAGACATTGCGCGAAGCGCGATTCTGGCGGCGATTCAGGGTGCGGCGGTCAGCCTTCGTAAGATGGCCATTGTCCGCTTTCCGCATGTTCCGCTCTTCGTGGTTGATGCTTCGCTGTTGGCGTTCCAGCTTCGCCGTCTCGTGCGGAGTCAGTTGGCCGCTCCGCGTGCCCTGCGCGATCCGCGCCTGTTGATTTTCTTTCCGCTGATGGATCGTCTGTGCGAAAACGCCCGACGCGCCGAACACTAAAAGTGCCGCGCCGCAGATAAAAGGTCGTCGTATGTTCATGGCGTATTCCTTCCTGGGCCCACGGCGGTTTGCAGCTTGTCGTACACCGGGGCTTCTACTCAGTCAAACACGCCTCTGAGAAAAATGTTGCGTTGCGGAGATCAGAAGGCCGCTCCGAATAACCTGTACGAATGGCCAGTGGCGCTCCAAAGGGGAGGGCCTGCTTTGCCTCGTAAATGACCGTGGCTTACGTCAATGCGTAGCTACGGTCTCGTACGACGAGAGAAGCATTCCGAGATGGCCTGAAGTCGATAAGAAATTGCGGATAAGCAGCCGGATCTTGCTATGGCCGGTTAGCCGCATCGCTATTCGCCATACCATTGTTCGTGCGACCGCTGGCCGGCTCCCGCTGAAGCTGCGATACGGACGGGCTTTGCAGATACGCTTGCTCCGCTTCGAGCTGTTGCACTCCGGTATCGTTCAGGTGCCATTGATTCTTCGCTTGCGCGGCTGGCGGCGCCTTCTCGACTGTGCCGCTTGCCGCGATCACGTCGCCCGTCGTGATAGGAACAGGATTCACCGCTGGATTATTCGTGACGACCAGCAACATGGGCCGGCTTCTTCCGTCGCCAACCCAGAACACCGTATTCGTCACCGCGGTTTGTACACGCGCGCCGCGCAAATCGAAACGCTGGCCGACGTAGACGGCCTTGTTGTTCGAGTTCAGAACCGCGACACCGGAACCGCTGGTAGCCACTACGTGCGTGCGCCCGCTCCATCCCCACCAACCGCCATATGCACCCCAACCCCATCCGGCATACCAGAAAAACGCGACTACAATGATAATCACCCATATCCAGAGCCAAACCCAGCCGCCACCGCCTCGACCGTACCATCCGCGTCGGACGTCAATCTTCTCAATGTCGCGGAGGTCGGCGTCTTGCTTCCTCTGATTCGGGTTGCGATTATCGGGCGTTGCCATAGATGTCTCCAGCGCGCCGAAATTCCTCGGGGCGCATATCCCTCAGTGCTCGGCGCGAATCTTGGGGGCGTTCAGCGCAGCCACCCTGTTGTTCTCGTACTCACCGTAGTTGCGTAGTACGCCCCTAGCTTCACCGTAGGGACTGGCGCAAACGCAGTCAATCCAGCGAACACCGGGAATAGCGAGTCAGTGGTGCTACGCACATCGGTGGGGCCGACACCCGTGGATTCACCCTAGCTCGGCCAACAGTTCACGGTTTCGGTTCTGAACGCGTGCGCGGTGCTGATGACGAGATAACGCAGTCGTCGCAACGGCGTTCGCTCATGATGCTTTTTGCCGAAGCAAGACGCCCACGTCGTCGATCTTATCGTCTAGCAAGTTCAGTTTTGCCGCCAGATTCTTGATCTCCAATTCAGCCCGCCGGTTCACGTTGAAATCGAGTTCACCCCGGACACGATCCTTTTTATCCTGTCGGTTCTGGCTCATCATGATTATCGGCGCCTGCATGGCCGCGAGCATCGATAGAAACAAGTTCAGCAGGATAAATGGATATGGGTCCCACGCGCGGCGTCCAAGAACAATGTTCGTGATCGCGTAACTGATCATCCAGACTGCGAAGATGCCGATGAACGTCCACGAGCCACCGAAAGCGGCGACCGCATCGGCGATTCGTTCGCCTAACGTTTCCTTTTCATCGATCACCTCGTTCGGGTTGCGCTCCGCGCGGATTCTCACCAAGCCTTGCGACGCATGAAATTGCCGTCCGAGGGTGGCAAGCAGATCCATTCCGGCATGCGGTTTGCGGAGGAGCAATGCCTCAATGTCGTCACGCGAGACTTCCAGGCATGTCGTCGCTTCAAGCGCGGTTGCACTGGTCTGGTGAGGCGTCTGGTCGAGCATTGAGGCGAAACCGAAAAATTCTCCGTTTCCGGCTTCGTCGACGATTACTTCCTGAAAATCCTCGTCGACCGTAGTGACGCGGACGCGCCCGGATACGACGATGTACGCTAGCCCGCTGGGATCGCCGGTCCTGTATATGCGCTCGCGCGACGCGAAGATCTTCTGTTCCACTTGAGCGGCCAGAACGGCGGTCTCTTCATCGTCCAACAGCGCAAAAAGCGGCACACTCTTGAGCATTTCTGGATCGCATGTCATGGATCTCTCCTCGTTGCGGGCAATGGTAGACGATCCCGCCGAAGACGTGAAATGCGATCTTGCTATCTCGTCAGACTGAAATTGCCGTCGGCACAGGCTCCCGCAGCACGATGGCTTTTAGTTTTTTCTTGGGAGACCTCGTTCCAAAACGCTGGCGCTAGGAGATGACTCCAGCCTGACACGGAGTCCGGCAATGCGAGGACGGCGGCTGCACGAGAACCGCCGAATCCTCACCCGAACTGCAAGGCTGTGCCGCGCGCGATCAGCGGGTGGAAAAGCGGAATTCGCTCACTTGATGATAGTGCTGGCCGCGCTTTAGCTCGGTGGTTGGGAACTTCGGCTGATTGGGCGAATCGGGGTAGTGCTGCGTTTCGAGCGCGAGGGCACCTCGATGCACATACACCTTGCCATCTTTACCCTTGATCGTTCCGTCCAGAAAGTTTCCTGTATAGAACTGGATTCCTGGTTGCGTGGTCCAAACGGTGAGGACGCGTCCGGAAGTTGGATCGTACACTTCGGCGGCTTCGCCCAGCGCGGCCGTGGGCTTTTCGCGCTTATTGAGCACCCAGTTGAAATCGTAGCCGCCGGCGTACTTCAACTGCTGGTTGTTGTCGTTGATGCGCGAACCGATCACGGTGAGTTTGCGAAAATCGAACGGCGTGCCGGCCACAGGTTCCAGAGCGCCCGTGGGAATCAGCTTGGCGTTGACGGGAGTAAAGTCGGTCGCGTTAATTTTCAGCTCGTCGTGAAGAATCGTCCCATTTCCCTGCCCCGAGAGATTCCAGTAGGAGTGATTCGTCAGATTGACCACCGTGTCTTTATCGGTTGTTGCGGAGTAGTCGATGTGCAGAATGCTTCCGGCCAGGGTGTACTTTACAATTGCCGTGAGCGTCCCCGGAAAACCTTGATCGCCGTTCGGGCTCACATGCGTCAGCTCGATTCCGCCAGGAATTTCCGTCGCTTTCCAGACGACTTTGTCGAATCCGACCGTACCGCCGTGAAGAGTATTGCCGTGATCGTTTTTCGGCAGAGTATACGTGTGGCCGTCCAGTTTGAATTCGCCGTTGCCGATGCGGTTCGCGTAACGACCGATAAGCGCGCCGAAATACGGCCCCGGATTCTTCTCGTATCCATCGAGCGAATCAAATCCAAGAACAACGTCTGCGACCTGTCCTTTGCGATCTGGAATTTTCACGGATTGGATGATACCGCCGTAGGTCATTATACGAATTGCGGCATTGGCGTCCTTGAGCGTGTAGATTTCGACCGGCGTCCCGTCTGTGGTTTTGCCGAAAGGCTGTTTTGTCACTTGCGTCTTCGCCTCCGCGTGCAGCGGCAACATGCTGATTAACACAGCCAATGCGAGTTTACATCCAGTCTTTGGCCAATCGATGTTCGCCCAATCCATTCTGCGTTTCCTCCATTCGAGAACTTACGCGCTCCACTGGACCACCGAATACGATCGCGCCGGGACCTCGAAGCGCGTGCGTCCGTTCGAGGTCGAAGGCTTGTCCAAATCGTGTGGAACAACCTTCCGCGGCGCTTCGACGCTGTTCGACGCCTTCAGATCATCACCCGTCAGGACTTGCGCCGCAAGCACTTGGCCGGGCGCCTGCGCTTCCCAAACAATCTCGAGCGAGCGAACGCGCGACAGATCGCGGTTCAGGATGAACGCCGAAACGCTTCCGTCGTCCGTGCGCGTTGCGATCACATCAAGGTATGGAACCTCGCCGACATGTGAAACTTCATACGTGGGCGATTCGGTCAAAACGTTCAATACCGATCCTTTGGCGTAGTGAATTCCCCAGCTATAGGGGTAATAGATCGTTTGCAAAAAGAGGCCGGTCTCGTTCGTCATAATCGGTGCGATCACGTTCACCAACTGAGCGAGACACGCGATCTTAACGCGATCCGCGTGCCGAAGCAGCGAATTCACCAGCCCTCCGACGAGCAGTGCGTCTTCAAGATTGTAAACCTCTTCCAGCAAATGCGGCGCTTCCTGACGGTGACCGTTGCCGTCCGTGGCGCGATACCAGACGTTCCATTCGTCGAAGGAAACCCACAATTTCTTCGGTGAGTGATGCTCGCCTTGCACCATGTCGCAGACGGCGAGCGTCTGCTCGATCTGGCGGTCCATCAACAAATTCTGCGCGAGATATTTCGAACTGTCGCCACCCGTTTCGCCGTAATTGCCGAAGTAATGGTGGAGCGAGAGGCCGTCGATGTATGGATAACACTGCTCAAGGACCTGACGGTCCCATTCGAGGTATGTCGGCATGGACGGGCCGCTGGAACCGCAGGCGACGAGCTTGACCGACGGGTCGACTGCTCGCATTTGTCGGGCTGCGTCGGCCGCCTTGTAACCATAATCTGTGGCGGACATGTGGCCGATCTGCCACGGACCATCCATCTCGTTTCCGAGGCACCAGTGCTCGACGTTGTACGCTTCGTCATGGCCATACTTGCGGCGCAAGTCGCTCCACTTTGTTCCCTGCTGAACGTTGCAGTACTCGACGAGCGCGGCAGCCTCTTCAGGCGTGCCCGTTCCGAGGTTGAGGCCCATCAGAGGCTTGGTTCCGGCTGCTTTGCACCAAGCCATGAAGTCATCAGTGCCAAACTGATTCGAATCGAGCGTGTTCCACGCTTTGTCCAGCACAACGGGCCGGTCTTTCTTTGGCCCGATTCCGTCCAGCCAGTTGTATCCGGAAACGAAATTTCCGCCCGGGTAGCGGATGATAGGCACACCGAGCTTGCGGATCTGGTCGAGTACGTCGGTGCGAAAGCCGCTCGCATCTGAAAGCTTCGAGCCCGGCTCGTAGATCCCGTCGTAGATAGCGCGTCCGAGGTGCTCGAGAAAAGAGCCGAAAACGTTCGGATCGAGTGCGCCGACCATTCGCCGCGAGTCGACGTAGACGCGAGCGACTGCATTCGGGTCAGTTGACGTCGATTGTGCGCGCAGAAAACCGCCGAAGAGGAGATCGGCCGAAGCAGCCGCGCCCGCCATCGCCGATGTCTGTAGGAAGTCTCTTCGATTTCGGGAAAACATAGCGATCTCCTCCCGCCGCGCCGGCCTTGAGAACGCAAAAACCTTTCGTCCAAGTAAACGCTTACTTGAGACGTGCCACTATAGTTGCTCCCGCCATATGAATACAACAGTTTTGGGCGGTTCCGCAATTTGCGCGCCAACCAGGCGTCGCTTCCGCGGAACGATCGCTAGCATGGAGGCGCGTGATCGTCGCTTTTTCACGCGACGCGGCGGCCGACTGCCGGTGCAATGATCCGAATTTCCGCCATCAGCTGCGCGAACTGATCGGGATAAAGCGACTGCGCGCCATCGGAAAGCGCACGCTCCGGATCGGGATGCACTTCGATGATGAGCCCGTCGGCTCCCGCCGCCACGGCTGCGCGCGCCATTGCGGATACTTTGTCGCGTCGGCCCGTCCCGTGCGATGGATCGGCGATGATCGGCAAATGCGAAAGCTGCTTGATCACGGGAATCGCTGCGATGTCGAGCGTGTTGCGAGTGTACGTTTCGAACGTGCGAATCCCGCGTTCGCAGAGAATCACTCTGTAATTGCCGCCGGACATGATGTACTCGGCGCTGAGCAGCAGCTCTTCGAGCGTAGCGGACAGACCGCGCTTGAGCAGCACCGGCTTATCGATCTCTCCCAGGGCCCTTAGAAGATGATAGTTCTGCATGTTGCGCGCGCCCACCTGAAGCACATCGACATAGGGCAGCATCTGTTCGACTTGCGAGGGATCCATGACTTCGCTGACAACCACCAGATTGTGGGCGTCGCCCGCGGCACGCAACAGCTTCAGTCCTTCCTCTCCCATGCCCTGGAAGCTGTAGGGCGACGTTCGAGGCTTGAACGCGCCACCGCGCAAGATTTTCGCGCCCGCCCGAGCCACGCGCCTGGCTACATCATTGATTTGCGTCTCGGATTCGACGGCGCACGGTCCGGCGGCAACGACCACCTCCGCCCCTCCCAGCGCGACGCCTTTCCCGACCTCGATAATTGACCCTTCGGGTCGGCAGGTTCGCGAAGCCAGTTTGAATGGATGCGAAATGCGCACCAGCTCTTCGACACCCGGGGCGGCGCGCAGCGCTTCCAGTTCGCTTCGATGCTTATCACTGTTGCCAACGACTCCGATCACTACGCGCTCCTCGCCGCGGATCAGATGCGCTTGAAAACCACACTCCTTGATCCGCCCGACCACATGATTGATTTGTTCTTCCGTAGCATTGCCGAACATATTCACGATCATTTCTGCTCCCCTGAAGTTGCGCCCTCCACGATCTTTGCGGACGGGGCGGATGCGTATGAACCCAAGACGCGCAAACCGACCACAAGCTTTCGGAGCTCTTCGAGAGCTGGTTCTGCAGTCGCGAGGCCCGCGGGCGTTTGCAAATCTAAATAAAACCGGTACTGCCAGGGCAATCCGTGCACGGGACGGCTTTCGATTTTCATCATGTTGATGCCGCGTTTCGCAAACGGCTCCAGCGCGTGATATAGGGCTCCCGGCCGATGATCCAGCTGAAAGACGAGCGACAGTTTGTCTGCATTCGCAACCGCCGGGCCGCTCGGTGAGAGCAGGAGGAAGCGCGTGTAGTTCTCGGGATCGTCTTCCAGGTGCTCTCGCAGAATTGCACCGCCATAAATCTCTGCCGCGCGACTTCCGGCGATCGCGGCGCGCGACGGGTCGCCGGCCCCCACCACTTCGCGCACACTGCCGCCGGTGTCTTCAGCTGCTATTCGCTTCAAGCGTGGATGCGCGGAGAAAAATCGCTCGCATTGCGCCAAAGCAACCGGGTGGGATTGCACCGTCGCGAGCTGCTCGAATCCAGCGCCCGGAAGACCAATTAAATGGTGAACGATGGGAATGGTTACTTCCGCGATGATCGTCAAACGACTTTCGACAAGCAGATCAAACGAGCGGTGAACTGAGCCGGCCAGACTGTTTTCGATTGGCGCGAGAATATAATCGGCAGCGCCGTCATCGATCGCGTTGAACGCCGCTTCGAAGCTGCCGCGAGGGACGAGCGTAATACCTTCTCCAAGAAGCTGGACGGCAGCTTCCTCGCTGAAGGCGCCCCGCTCGCCCTGAAACGCGATGCGCGCGTTCTTTTGTGGAATCGTCATAAGGCCGCAACTTTTCGAGACTTGCTATGCGACGCGCGAACGCGTGGCTTTTCGGCTTCGGCCCGGCCACAACCGTCGCGCACTTGCGTGCGGATGGATTCGTCCAGAATGTTCTGGTAGATGCGTTCGATCGCCGGAGCATCAAGCGGGCCTGGATTCAACGTCTTCATGCGGTCAAGAATTTCCCGCTCGCGCTTCGGAACGCGCAGTACGAGTCCGGCTTGGCCCTTCAAGTGGCCGACTTCCAAGGCGAGTTCGGTTCGTAGGTTCAACAGGTGAAGCATCGCCGTGTCGATCGCGTCGATTTTTCGCCGCCAGTCGTCGATTTTCATGTCGTGATATTCCTCGCTTTCGAAAAGGCGTAGAAAACAAAAAAGCCGCGAACTCGGTAGGAGTCGCGGCCGGTTTCTCGAAACTTTTGCGGCTTTTAGATCGTGTCGCTCACCGCGCGAGTCTCGCCCGCCCGCTCCCCCGTAAAGGAGAAGCGGTAAGTAAAGGCGAAATTGTAATAATACAGACGCATCGCGTGAATCCGAGCTTCCTGAGACATTCCAAAAAATGAGAAACGACACTATACGTTTCGAATCGAACCGGGTCAACCGCAAACTGCCCCAGAGGGTGCATAAGAAAAAGTTATGATTTCTCGAAGAATTACAAATTGGACTTATCTCGTCGGCAGACGTCTACTACTCGTCACGTCATTGCCGGCAGGACGCGCTGTTGCACAGTCAGTGATAGCCAGGTGAGCGCGAGACATGGATGCGATCAGTGATTAGCAGCGTGCTCATAGTTCTAGCGATTCGGCGGGGGCCGCCAGTCTAAGCCAAGGCTTAAACGGTCTGCCCCGCACCCGAACACGGCGCCGCGGGGCTTTTTTATTTTGCGGGAAGCACGGGCAGCGCGGTAAGAGCTAGGCAGGAGAACAGAAGTCCAGGAACTTCGATAGCGATGCACAGCGACCAGATCAAAAAGGGAATCTCCCGCGCGCCAGCCCGCGCAATGCTGAAGGCTACCGGCCTGACGGACGATGATCTAGCCCGACCGCTCATCGCCGTCGCGAATACGTGGACTGAAGTCACTCCCTGCAATTTCCACCTGCGAAAATTGGCCGAACGGGTGAAGGAGGGAATTCGCGCTGCCGGCGGCACTCCAATCGAATTCGACACGATTACGGTTTCCGACGGCATCACGATGGGCACCGAAGGCATGAAGGCGTCGCTCGTTTCTCGCGAAATCGTGGCCGATTCGATCGAGTTGGTTGTGCGAGCCCACGCTTTTGACGCAGTCATCGCGATCTGCGGCTGCGACAAGACGATTCCCGGAACCGTGATGGCACTCGCACGACTGAACATCCCCGGACTCTGTCTCTACGGCGGATCGATTGCCGCAGGCCAATTCAAGGGGCGCGAAGTTACGATCCAAGACGTTTTCGAAGCTGTGGGCGCGTGCGCTGCCGGGCGAATGACTCCGGCTGAGGTGACCGATCTCGAAAATGTCGCTTGCCCCGGCGCCGGCGCCTGCGGCGGGCAGTTCACCGCGAATACGATGGCAACGGCCATCACGTTCCTCGGGATTTCGCCGATGGGGGCGAATGAAGTCCCCGCGGCCGATCCGCGCAAGGAAGCGGTCGCTTTCGACTGCGGCAAGACGGTGATGAAGCTTCTTGCCGATGACGTTCGACCCAGCCAGGTCATCACTTATAAATCCTTGCAGAATGCAATCGCATCCGTTGCCGCGACAGGAGGCTCAACGAATGCGGTTCTGCACCTGCTCGCAATTGCTCGCGATGCGGGCATTGATCTGACCATCAAGGAATTCGACCGCATTTCCGCGAAAACGCCGCTGATCGCTGATCTAAAGCCGTTTGGGCGATTCGCCGCGCCCGACATGTTCACCGCGGGCGGCATGCGGCTGCTCGGACGACGCCTTCGGGAAGCAGGCCTGTTGCAGGACGGCCTGACAGTCTCCGGAAAGAAGCTTTTCGAAGAAATCGAAGGTGCAAATGAAACCGCTGGGCAGGAAGTCCTTCGCCCGCTGTCGAATCCGCTGAAGAAAGACGGCGGCCTGGCCATTCTGTACGGTTCGCTCGCGCCGGAGGGCTGCGTGGTCAAGCTGGCGGGCCACGAACGGCTGCTGCATAGCGGTCCCGCGCGCGTTTTCGATTCGGAAGAAGCGTCATTCGAAGCTGTTCAACAGCGAAAGATCAATCCTGGTGACGTCGTCGTGATTCGCTACGAAGGACCGCGCGGCGGCCCTGGCATGCGCGAGATGCTCGCGGTGACCGGCGCGCTGGTTGGGCAAGGGCTCGGCGAGTCGATCGCTCTTATCACTGACGGGCGCTTTAGCGGCGCGACTCACGGCCTTATGGTCGGGCACGTCGCCCCGGAAGCAGCTCGCGGGGGGCCAATCGCTCTGGTCCGCGAAGGCGACACGATCACGCTCGACGTACGCGCGCGCCGGCTGGATGTCGACGCGAATCTCGACGAGCGGCGCAAGTCGTGGAAAGCACCCGCACCCAAATATTCATCCGGCGTGATGGCCAAGTACGCACGGCTGGTCTCGTCGGCATCGGAAGGCGCAATTACGACAGCAGATCAAGTTCTGCAGTGAGGAGATAAACATGGCGAAGATGTTTTGGGAAGACGATGCGAATCCGCGAGCGCTGGAAGGCAAGCGCATTGCCGTGCTCGGATATGGTAGCCAGGGACGCGCACACGCGTTGAACCTGCGCGACAGCCACCTGAATGTAACGGTCGGCTTGCGGCGCGGCGGTGCGTCGTGGACGCAAGCCGAAAAGGACGGCTGGACGCCGATTGCTCCCGCCGATGCCGCTGACGGCGCAGACGTGATTGTGATGCTGGCTCCTGACATGGCTCAGCCGGCGCTGTACGTGAACGAGGTTGCGCCCGGATTAAAGCCCGGCGCGATGCTCCTCTTCTCGCACGGCTTCAACATTCACTACGGTCAGATTCGCCCGCCGCAAAACATCGACGTGACGATGGTCGCGCCCAAAGGCCCGGGGAATCTGGTTCGCCGCCAGTATGAAGCGGGTGGCGGAGTTCCCTGCTTGCTCGCGGTCCATCAGGACGCATCCGGCCACGCGCAGGATCGAACGCTCGCTTACGCAAGCGCGATTGGCGGCACGCGCGCTGGCGTGATTCAAACCACCTTCTCCGAGGAGACCGAGACCGACCTTTTCGGGGAGCAAGCCGTTCTCTGCGGCGGTATCCGCGAACTGATCCAGGCGGGATGGGAAACGCTCGTAAAGGCCGGCTATCAGCCCGAAGCGGCCTATTTCGAATGCCTGCATGAAGTGAAGCTCATCGTGGACCTGATTTACGAGGGCGGCATCGCGAAGATGCACAAGTTCGTCAGCGAAACCGCGAAATATGGCGACGTAACTCGCGGCCCGCGCGTGATCGATGCGCATGTCCGGGAGAGCATGAAGAAAATCCTCGACGAAATCCAGTCCGGGAAATTCGCGAAAGAGTGGGTACTCGAAAATCAGGCTGGACGCCCCGAGTACTCGAAACTGCTCGAGCGCGACCGCAATCACCCGATCGAAAAAGTTGGCGAGGAACTTCGCGCGCAAATGTCGTGGCTCAAGCCCGAAACCTCCACGGCAGCCCGAGGTGGAAAATGAAAGGCGCTCAATTCCTGGTGAAGGCCCTCGAACACGAGGGCGTCGAATTCATCTTCGGCTATCCCGGCGGCGCGATCATGCCGGTGTACGACGCGCTGCTCGACTCGCGAATAAAGCACATCCTCGTTCGACACGAGCAGGCCGCAGCGCTCGCTGCCGACGGTTACGCCCGCGCGACCGGCAAAGTCGGCGTGTGCATGGCAACATCCGGCCCCGGCGCGACGAACCTCGTCACCGGTATTGCAAATGCCTACATGGATTCGATTCCCGTGGTTGCGATCACCGGGCAAGTTGCGACGCCGCTGATGGGCACCGACGCGTTTCAGGAAGTCGACATCTTCGGCATCACTCTGCCCGTTGTGAAGCACAGCTTCCTGGTGGATGACGCCAAGGATCTTCCTCGCGTCGTTCACGAAGCATTTCGGATCGCGAAGGCCGGGCGTCCGGGTCCCGTGCTGATCGACATACCTAAGGACATAGGGAACACGGAGGCCGACTTTCAGTTCTGCGGCGACGAAACCGAAACTTCCTCCACGGAGCCGGAACGCGAAGCGATCGCTCGAGCTGCGCGGCTCATCAGCGAGGCTCATCGCCCCGTGATCTATGCGGGTGGTGGAATCGGCTTGGCCGATGCGCTCAAGGAATTCCGCGAGTTCGTGGAGGCGACGCGCATTCCCGTGATCTCCACACTCAAGGGAATCGGCGCCATTCCAACGAATCATCCGCTCTTCCTTGGCATGATGGGCATGCATGGCACGAAAGCATCGAACCACGCCGTGCAGGCGTGCGATCTGCTGATCTGCATTGGCGCGCGTTTCGACGACCGCGCCACCGGCAAACTCACCGGCTTCGCTACAGGCGCGCGCGTGATTCACATGGACGCTGACGCTTCTGAAATCGGCAAACTGCGCAGCGCGGATGCGCCGATCGTCGGAGATCTGAAGAAAACTCTTCGCGCCCTCACCACGAACGCTTTGAATGGCGACGCGTGGCGTCATCAGTGCCTCTCCTGGAAACAAGCGCACGCCTGGGACTACAACGCTCCCGCGCCCGGAATTTATGCTCCATGGTTCTTGAAGCGGCTGGCGCAGCGCGCGCCGGAAAACGTGATCGTCGCGTGCGACGTCGGCCAGCACCAGATGTGGGTAGCGCAGCACTTCGACTTTGCGCGTCCTGAACAGCACCTCAGCAGCGGCGGCCTGGGCACTATGGGCTTCGGCCTTCCGGCGGCTATCGGCGCGCAGCTCGCTTATCCGAACGCCACGGTTATCAATGTTTCCGGCGACGGTTCGATGATGATGAACCTGCAGGAACTGGCCACGCTCCGCCGCTACGATTTGCCGGTGAAGATTGTTCTGTTCGACAATCGCGCGCTTGGCATGGTCCGCCAATGGCAGGAGCTCTTCCACTCTGAGCGGTACAGCGAAGTAGATCTCTCGGACAATCCGGACTTCGCTCGCGTCGCCGAATCGATGGGCATTCCGGCGTTCCGCGTGGAAAGCAAGGAGCATATCGACGACGCGATTGACAATTTGCTCGCGACGTCGGGCCCGGTAATGGCTCACGTTGTGATCGATCAGATGGCGAACGTGTGGCCAATCGTCGGCCCGGGCAAAACCAACTCCGAAATGCTGGATCGGGTTTCATCGTGAGCACACTCACACTGCAACTGCGCGTCAAGAACGAAGAGGGCGCCCTGCTGCGCATTTTAAGCATGACGAGGCGTCGTCGCTTCGATCTGCTGAACCTCGCCGCCGATTCATCCACCGACGGACGTTTCCTCGACGTACGCATGACGGTGCAGGCGGAACGTTCTGCGCCGGCCTTCGTGCGCCAGATCGAAAAACTGGTCGACGTCACGCACGTCGAGGTAGTGGGTTCGGCGGCCGAATCCACCGCGCGAGCTGCCGGCTAGCAGCATCGGAGCCAAAGCTTTCGCTGATTCCTCGCTTTCATCGGGGTGAAACGGGCAAGCGAATAAGGATGCGCGCAACATCACCGGATACGCCCGCTCGAACTTCGGCCGTTTTCTCCGTATGATCTAGCACATGTTACCTTCAATTCCGTTCCGGCGCGTCGCGATCATAGGAACCGGACTCATTGGCGGCTCGTTCGGCCTCGCCCTCCGGCAGCATTTTCCCGGCATCGTCGTTACAGGCTTCGACCGCCCGGATGCGGTTCAACGCGCTGTCGCGCGAGGGGCCGTGGACGAGTCGGCCTCGACGTTAGATAACGCCATTCGCGGCGCGGATCTTGTGTACATCGGCTTTCCTATCGGCGCGACAATCGCAGCCTTGCCCACCATCGCCGCGGCTGCCGAACCCGATGCGCTGATCGCTGACGTATGCGGCGCCAAAGCGATTGTCTGCAGGGAATTCAAGACTCGCTTCAAAGGTGGCGCGCGATTCCTCGGCGGCCATCCGATGGCAGGCAAAGAGATCTCGGGCATCGACAATGCTGATGCTGACCTCTTCGTCGGCGCCCCTTACGCGCTGATCGGCACCGAAGAGGATTCCGATCCACGCGTGCAAAGGTTCGCCGCGCTGCTTCGTACAATTGGCGCAAATCCCGTCTGGTGCGATGCAGACACGCACGACTGGGCGGTGGGCATTGTCTCGCACCTGCCGCAACTCCTTGCTGTGGCGCTCGCGAGAGTGGTTTCAGGCGAATTGGACGAGACAGGATTGCCGCTTACGCTTGCAGGAAGGGGGTTGCAGGATACGCTGCGCCTGGCGGGAAGCCCTTACGAGGTCTGGCGCGACGTCTTCATCGCAAATCGTGAAAACGTTTCGCGGTCCTTGGAGCGGCTCTCGCAGGAAATCGATCACCTGCGGAGAAACCTCTCAAGCCGGGATCTGGAAGAAGAGTTTCGTGCTGCGAACGAACTTTTCGCCCTGCTCCAGAAGAAACAGCAGAAAACAGAATGTTAGGCCCTGCATCGATTCAACCAGCTTTTGAGAATTCGGCGTCATTCCACATTAACCAGGCCCAGGAAACAACATCGGGGTACGAC
>JBOGNK010000163.1:0-20173 GCA_050747085.1 Candidatus Acidiferrales bacterium | reverse complement strand
ACGGCACAAAAACCGTGCCGTGGCTATTGCTGCGCCTTTCAGCTGTAGCTGGAGAATCCCACGCTCAAAAACCGAGCGCGGGGCACCCTCAATTCGACAGCCACAGCCGATTTAATGACAGACTGGCGCGGCCAGGCAGAGGGAGGTTCTGATGAAGCGGTGCACGATTTTCGTCCTTGTGATGTGGTTTGCGGGCGTCGCCTGCGCGCAGCAGATTTCCGCTCCCGAAATTCCTTATCGCTCGGTGGCAAATTTCCTAAAGCTGCCAGCGAATTTATATCTGGGTGAAGTGTCGGGCGTGGCTGTGAATTCGAAAGGCCACGTATTCGTATTTTCGCGCGGCAATACGGCGGGGCCCGCATATGGCGCGGCCGCCGCGCAGCTGCTCGAATTCGACGCACACGGAAACTACATCCGCGAGATTGGCCACAATCTTTATGCGTGGTCGTTCGCGCATAGTGTGAAGGTGGACGCGCAGGACAACATATGGGTGACGGACAAGGGATCGGACATAGTCGTAAAGTTTGATCCGGAAGGCCGTGTGGTGATGGTCTTCGGGCGCAAGCAGGAAGCTGCTGACGAACACACCGGACCCCTTGCGCATCCCAAGCCCCCTCTGCCGCCGGTGGACGGGCTGTTTCGTCAAGTGACGGACGTTGCGTGGGACGCGCAAGGCAACGCTTACATCAGCGACGGCTACATCAATTCGCGCGTCGCGAAGATCGACAAAGAGGGTAACTGGCTCATGTCGTGGGGCACGCCCGGCGACGGACAGGGCCAGTTCAACACGCAGCACAGCATCGCGGTGGACGCACGCGGCGAAGTCTACGTGGCCGATCGCGGCAATCGCCGCATTCAGGTGTTCGACGGCAACGGAAGATTCCTGCGACAAATTACGATCAACGTTCCCGCACCGCCGAAGGCGCGACCCGCGATCGGCAATATGCCCGCTAATCCCGCCGCATTGAAGGGGACGATGGCGCCCGGGGCTCCGTGGGCCATTTGCATCACTCCGGGACCGCATCAGGTGCTGTACAGTTCCGACGCGTATCCGGGACGGATTTACAAACTCACATTGGACGGAAAAGTCCTGGGAATGCTCGGAGAATCAGGGAAGCAATTGAAACAGTTCGGCTGGATTCATGAGATTGCGTGTCCATCGGAGAACGAGCTGTATGTGGCCGAGCTGCTGAACTGGCGCGTGCAAAAACTGATTCTAGAACCGAAGAATTAGGCACACGGTGGCCAAGGCCCACGGCACCAGAAACCGTGCCGCGGCTACCCGGCGTCGTTCGGCGTGATGCACAGCCGAGGCCCACGGTGGTCAAAGCCACGTTCGCAAAAACCACGATGGGACCACCTCTCGTCGTCCCGCGGCTGAAGCCCCACTAGGCTTGATCCGCGCCTTCGCAGCGCAGAAAACGCGCTGCTCCCCGGACTGAAGTCCGGGGCTTCCACCGAAAACCAAAGACAGACGAACTGCGATAATAGCGACAACACGCCGACAAGGACGGTAGCCCATCTCGCGTTAGCGGGGCGGAGCGAGTAGAATGTGGCGCGATTCGGAAAGCGCAGGAGGCGCAACGCCGCCGAGCGCGAGGCCCCGGGGACGCGTCACGATGCGGGCGCATCAGGACGCGGAAGGCTGAGGAGGAACGATGAGGCGGATTCGTGGATACGCACTTGTGGTTTGCATGCTGATGGCGCTGCCGGCGGCGGCGCAGGCGCCGAGCGTGAGCGATGTATACGCGCAGATTCGGGCTGAGGAAACGAACAATTCGAAGATCATGTGGCTTGTCCATGAAATCGCCGACGTTTATGGTCCGCGTCTGACGGGGACGCCAAATCTGAAACGAGCCGACGACTGGGCCGTGCGGACCATGCAGTCGTGGGGACTCTCGAACGTGCATCTGGAACCGTGGACCTTTCAGCCGCCGTCAGCGGCAACGCCAGTGCCAGGCTGGGCGAATTTGGAACTCACAGCGGATGCAGTTGCGCCATTTCACCAGAATCTGATAGTGGAGCCGCTGGCTTGGACGCCGAGCACGAAGGGCGAGGTGCGGGCGGAAGTGGTGCTGATCGATCCGCCCGGACTGACGGCTCCGCGATTCGGCTTCGGCGGCGGGCCGGCTGCCGACGCCCTGAAATCTACTGGGATGGCGCCACCAATGCCCGCGAAGACTGCTGAACAAGATCCGAAGCAGCCGACGCAGGCGGAACTCGACGCGTACCTGAATTCCGTGAGGGACAAAGTGCGCGGCCACATCGTTCTGGTGGGCAAGCACGTCGAACTTGCGGAGGACTTTGCACCGGCAGCAATGCGGCGTCCGGAGAGCCAGTGGGAGGACTTTTTCGGTCCCAATGGCAAAGGCTTTCGATTCCCGAACCGGCAAGCGCCGAAGTTGGCTCCGGATCAACTGACGAGAGCAGAAGTTATGAGGCAGGTGGACCAATTTCTTGTCGATAACGGAGCGCTGGTCCGCATCAACGACGCGGGACGAGCGCACGGCGTGATCGTAGCGCAACAGAACAACACTTACGATTGGACACGCGTTGTTCCCACGCTGGTGATGCGCAATGAAGATTACGGACGCATCTCGCGCGTACTCGCCGACGGCACCCCGGTAACGTTGCAAGTGAACATCAAGAACGAAGAATATCCGGCGGGGACGACGGTGTACAACGCGATTGGCGAAATTCCCGGCACAGACAAGAAAGATGAAGTGGTGATGCTGGGCGGACACTACGATTCCTGGCATGACGCGACGGGAGCGACCGATAACGGAATCGGCTCGTCGATGATGCTGGAAGCGATCCGCCTGCTGGCAGCGGCACACGTGCAGCCGCGACGCACGATTCGCGTGGCGCTGTGGAGCGGAGAGGAAGAAGGGCTGCTCGGCTCGCTGGCGTATGTGAAGCAGCACTTCGGAAGCTTCGAAGACCAGAAACCGGAGTACGCAAAGCTGGACGCGTACTTCAACATTGATTCGGGAACGGGCAAACCGCGAGGCGCGAGCGTTTTTGGGCCGGCCGGCGCGTCTGGGATGATTAGCGAAGCGATGATGCCATTTCAAGGTTGGGGATTTACCGGCGTTCGCGTGACGGACAGCCGCAGAACGGGCGGAACGGACAGCACGTCGTTCAACAATGCGGGACTGCCGGGAATCGGACTGGCGCAGGATGCGTTCGACTACGGTAGCTTCACGCACCACACGAACCTCGACACGTACGAGCGGATTTACGAAGAAGATGTTCGCGAAGGAGCGGTGGAAATTGCCTCGGCGGTCTACGCCGTTGCAATGGCCGATCAGATGGTTCCCCGCTTCGCGGCGTCGGACATGCCGAAGCCGGAGCCAGAGCCAGGGCCGGGGTCAATGGCGGCGCCGGCACACCACATCACAGTTGGGAATTAAGGAAGGCAGGCGGGCGTTTCTGAAGGGCGGAATCTGGCGGTAGGTCAGGCAATCGTCCTCCGCCACGAGGGGCTCGGCACGTACAGCGGCAGAACTGCGTGGGCACGCAGGCTTATTGGAGAAGGCAATGAAAAGAACACTTTGGTGGGTGGCGACATTATTGGCGGCGATGGTCGCAGCCTCGCCGACGTTTTCTTCAGGTGATGGGCTAAAGACCCCCGTTCGCGCAAGCGCTCTGGGTGAGCCGGCACACTCAAGTCCAAATACAGCGCGCGCCGGAGCGCAGAAACTCGCGGCGGGGTGTCCGCCGAAAGCGCAGACGGACGATGTTGTGGATGTGCTGCACGGAGTCCGCGTGGCCGATCCGTATCGCTGGCTTGAGGACCAGCAGAGCGCGCAGACGCGCGCCTGGATCAATGCCGAGGACAGCTGCACGAAGGGAGTGCTCGATTCTCTTTCCGACCGCAAGGCGATCTCCGACAGGCTGGCAGAGTTGATGCACACGGAGTCTGTGGATGTTCCGCTGATCCGCGGCGGCCGGCTGTTTTATATGAAACGCGCGCCGAACGAGGACTTGAGTTTGCTGTACACGCGGGACGGTGCGAATGGACGCGAGGAACTGCTGGTGGATCCGCGTCCGCTGAGCGCGGATCATTCGACGAGCGTCAGTCTGCTGGGCGCATCCGACGATGGGCGCTACGTGTTTTACGGAGTTCGGCTGGGCGGCCAGGACCAAGTGACCCTTCACATCATGGACATGCAGACGCGGCACGATCTGCCCGACCATTTTGCGAACATCCATTATTTCGGCGTGGGGCTGACACGCGACGCGAAAGAACTTTACTACGGGACAACCACGGACAGCGGTCCTCGCGTGATGTTGCACACGATGGGAACGCCGGCGTCGCAGGACCGCGAAATTTTTGGCAAGGGGTACGATCGGCGCATCCTCGTTTCGCCGCGCATCTTCGACCATGGCCGCTGGCTGGTGATCGATGTGTCGCACGGCTCGTCGGGCAGCAACGATATTTTCGTGCAGGACCTGGCGGGCAAGGGATCGTTGCGTCCGGTCGTCAAAGACGTGCCCGCTATTTTTCAGCCGGAGATCGCGGGACAAACGCTGTACATGATGACCGACTGGAAAGCACCGAACCATCGCATCGTGGCGGTCGATCTGGCAGGCGATCTGTCGCCGGCAAAGTGGAGGGACGTGGTGCCGGCGAGCGGCAATCCCATCGAAGGCTTTTCGCTGGCAGGCGGCAAGCTGCTTGTACGCTACCTTCAGAACGCGTCGTATCAGGTGAAGATTTTCGACGCGAACGGCAAGGCAGGCGGAGAGATTCAGTTGCCGGCGATGGGGACGGTTCGTGGCATACAGTCGCGATGGGATTCAAACGACGTGATGCTCAGTTTCACCGCGTTCGCCATTCCGCCCGCAGTGTACCACTACGATATGACGGCTGGGCGGCTGACGGCTTGGGCGCGGCCGAAAGTGCCTGTAGATGCGCAGGCGTTTGAAACGCGGCAGGTGTGGTACCACTCGAAAGATGGAACGCGCGTGCCGATGTTCCTGTTCTACAAGAAGGGCCTAAAGCCAAACGGCGCGATTCCGACGGTGCTGACAGGATACGGCGGATTCGACCTGAGCACGACGCCTGCTTTCCGCCAGGAAGCGATCGTGTGGGCGGAACGTGGGGGCGTGTGGGCAGAAGCCAACATGCGCGGAGGCGGGGAGTTCGGCGAAGCGTGGCATCGCGCGGGGATGTTCGGGAACAAACAGAACGTGTTCGACGATTTTTATGCGGCGGCCGAATGGCTGATTCACAACGGCTATACGAATAGCGAGAAACTCGGGATTCAGGGAATGAGCAACGGCGGACTGTTGATGGGAGCGTCGCTGACGCAGCGGCCCGACCTGTTCCGCGCCGTCGTGTGCATGTACCCGCTGCTGGATATGCTGCGATATCAGAAGTTCATGGGCGGACCGTGGTGGGTGAGCGAATACGGGTCGGCGGACGACGCGGCGCAATTCAAATATCTGCTGAAATATTCGCCATACCAGAATATTCATCGCGGGACGAAGTATCCGGCGGTGCTGTTTATCACGGGCGATGGAGACACGCGAGTCGCTCCGCTGCACGCGCGCAAAATGGCGGCGCGGCTGCAGGCGAATGCGGCAAATGGCTCCGACAAGCCGATTATGATTCTGTACGACACGAAATCGGGACATTCCGGCGGACGCCCTGTAGGGCAGCAGATCGAGGAGCAGGTGAATATCCTGAGCTTCCTGTTCTGGCAGCTGGGCGTAAAGTAGCGAGCGCTTAATCCGTCAATGCCGGATTAATACCCAGCGGCGAGCCGGCGTTCCGCGAATTGTGAGGCAGGATTGGAGGAAAAGCCGACCAAGAAACGCAAAGGCGCGGAAAAGCCGTGGGTGAAAGAGATGGGCAAGTTGAAATACCTGCGAAAAGAGACGGGGCGCGTCAGCCGATTGATCGAAAAAGATTCGGAGAAGATCGATGTGGAGATGTGGCGTTGACCCTCGACACGAATGCCCTTCTGCAGAGGGTTTCTATGGTTGAGGCGGAGTCGGCGCGCCGGCAGAATCCATAGCTTCGGGATACACGAGAAGCGACAAAGCAGCAACAACTGAAACGGTTATCCCAAAGAACTCCAGGTCCCCGACGGGTACGGCCCATTCGGGATGTATCATTTTTACCGGCGACAGCAGAAAGCCACACGCGCCAGCCAGCATCAAGCGTTCGCGCCCTTTGCTGGCATAGATGAACGAGAAAGCCATCCAGCAGAAATAACCGTACAAAGCGGCATTGACGGCGATGCTCAACCACCCGTGCAGGCCATCGAACAGCAGCCATGTATTGATGCTGTAACCCGGATGCAGTTCGTTTCGAACGGAGACAGCAAACAGGAGCGCAGCGAGGGCAACCGCCAAGGCGGCCCTGCGGCGCGTCGTAATTAGAAGAGCTGGATGTGGTTTGTCAAGCGTATCCAAATATTCACCGCCAGGCGGACCATATTAGCATTGCTGGTGGTCTCGGGCGGCCATGGGGTGGGCGGGGTTCGGACAATTGCCTTGAATCAGAACAATTTTGCGATTGAGGCGAGATCGTTCCTGTGGAGATGCTGCTAGCCGAAGAAGCGGAAATGCTTCCAGAATTCGGGCCAGGACTGGCGGGGTGGGCCGCAAACGAAAATATCGGGGTGATAGACGCTTTCTTCATTCTTAATGCCGTACCGATTGCCGTCATGGCCCGCGACGCGACATCCCTGAAATATTTCATTCACATAGCGTTGTGACAGGCCAAGGACGATCAGAGTTTGCGGCGGCGGATCGCCGTAGCCGCGATACCAGGCAGTGTTGGTTCCGCTGATCGCTTGCGGCAGGCCGTAGCGCGTGCCGTATAGATCGATCGCGCCGGTTTCGCCGTAGTTGCCGGTGATGATTGCAAGATGAGCGCGATCCGCGGGAGCAAGCGAATCGCGAATGCGCGCCACTTCCGCCACCATTTCCTTCCAGCCGATTTCCTCGCGCAGGTCCCCATTCGTTTTCAATACGAAATTGTTCGCGGACACCGGGCCAAGAGGCAGGATGCGCCGGCCCGCGCCTTCCGCGCCGAGGGCAATCGCGGCGAACGTAACGATTCGCACCACCCACGCCCAGCTAACGCGCAACGAGCTCAGGAGCCGTCCCCACAACACGCAGCCTGCGGAGAATAGCATCGGGTAAACGGCACCGGCGTAATAGCCGCGGCCTTTCATCGCGAAAAGAACCAGTACCGGAATCGCCCAGAGCCAGGCGAGCATGCGGTAACGTTTGCCGTCGCGGTGGGCGAAGAAATAGTAGAGACCGGCGAGCCAGAGCGGCGCAAGCAGCGGATTCGTGTTGATCATGAATTGATCGCGCCAGTAGCCGTTGGCGCGGCCTTCACCGACGTCGCGTTTGTGGATATGCTGCAAAAAATGCAGCGAGACCATGCCGTGCTGAATCTGCCAGATCAGGTTGGGAAGAAATATGAGGATCGAGATCGCGACGCCGCACCAGAGCCAGCGAGTTTTCAGATAGCGGCGTTCGGATGTAAGCAGAAGAGCTCCCAAAATTCCGACGACACAGAATGCCATCGTGTACTTCGTTTCCATGCCGACGCCGACAACGATGCCGATTCCAATCCACCAGCGCGGATTTTCGTACTTGATCAGGCGAATCAGAAAATAGGCGATCAGCACCGACCACAACAGGTCGAAAGACGAATACTGAAATTCCGTGGCTTCAAACATCGGCAGGGGCGAAACGGCAACGGCAAGGGCTGCGACTATCTGCGCGAGCCGCCGCGCGCCGAGCTCGCGAGCGATCAGTCCGGTGAAGAAAATAACCGCGCCCTGGGTGAGAACGGAAAACAATCGGAGGCCGACGAGGGACGTGCCGAAGAGGGCGAGGCTGATGCGTTCGATCAACGGAGTGAATGACGGATATGCGACGAAGCCCCAAGTAAGGTGGCGAGCGTCGTCGAGCACCTGGAGCTCGTCGCGATGAAATCCGAAGCGGCCGTTTGTGGCAATGTGAACGAGCATGACCGCAATGGTGACAATCGCGAGAGCGAGATAGTCGTCCGAGTTGACACGCCAGCCCCGGATCGCGTGCGGCGGCTGTTCGTGGATCGTCCATTGGGTGTGAACTACGTGCGATTTGTGAGGCGCCGGGTCCATTCAGAATCGAGTTTCGCGTGCCAGCGAAAGCGGGGACAGAGTATCACAGGGCGCAGAGGCGCAACCAAGCGGCGGCAATAGTGTTCGTCAATTTCGAAAGCAAAGCGGCGGGTCCTGCCAAAAACGCCGGCGAGACGCCGACACTACCAACGACGAAAATGCGCCGGAGGGAGATAGGCTCCGCGGCGTTATGCAAAAAAAGGGCGGGTCTGAGACCCACCCCTACACAATTGCATTGCACCAAAGTTCCAGCACACGGCTGCGGACAATTCAGTTCGGGCGCAAAAACGCAGGCAGTTCGCTGCGCCCAGCGTGAACGAGACCTGCCTGCGGCAGGCAGGCGCTGACGCTACGACAACAAAAACGCGCCGGAGAGAAGAACTCCCCGGCGCGTTTTCGTGTTTCGGTTGCGATTTTCCTACTGGTCCGCTTCCACTTTCCTGAGCGCAGGACTCGGAACCTGCCAAATCA
Source organism: Candidatus Acidiferrales bacterium (assembly GCA_050747085.1). Lineage (GTDB taxonomy): Bacteria > Acidobacteriota > Terriglobia > Acidiferrales > UBA7541 > Palsa-295. Next base: position 11,564 of record JBOGNK010000163.1, on the reverse strand, counting down.
GGCCGGAATCGTCGGCTGCGTTCGGGAAGTACTGAGTTGACTTCTTACCGGACGGCAGCAGAACGATGTCCGCGCGGCGGTTGTACGCGTACCACATCCCAGTGGGACGGCGTTCGCGCTCGCGAGGAGCCTTCTGCGGGTTATTCGCCTCGAGGTCCTTGACGTCGGACTTAGCCATGGGGCGATCCTTGCCGTACGCGGCGGTTTCAATCTTATCCGCCGGTACGCCCTGATCGATCAGGTACTGCTTCGCACGCTCGACACGACGCTCGGTGAGGTCCTGGTTATAGGGCCGCGAGCCACGAATATCGGCGTACGCCTCGATCGAAAGTTTGGCGTCGGGATCATACTCGAGATACTTCTTGAAGCCGGCCGCGAGATCGGAGAGCGACAACTGCTGGCTCTTGACCAAGCCGACAGTCGGGTTCTTCGGAGTTGGATACGCGGTCGGGAAGAAGACGCTCTGCAGCGTGACCGTGGGAATCGGTTCGACGGAGCCCACGATGTGAAGCGAAGCGGTTTGCGTGGCGCTGCCGCCGCAAACGTTCGTGGCGTTCAGCGTGTAGGTTTTGTTCTCGTCGATCGTGCGAGCCGGCTGGCCCTGCGGGACTTCGGCCGTGTTCGTCGGCTCAGCCTTTACCGTCTGGTTGCCGCTCGCTTCCACTTTGCCGATCGGATCGATATTGATGTTGTCGGCATTGGAAGTCTGCCAGGTCAGCGTAGAGGAGTCCTGGGTGATGACCTTCTCGCCGATCTTGCGGTAGTGGACTTCGGCCGGGTTCAGCGACAGGCTGGCGTCGACTTTCGTGTTGACGTTGACCGTGCCGGAGCCTTTGTATGTGCCGCCGGCGCCAGACGCTGTGAAGTCGTACGTCGTAGTCTGGTGCGGCGAGACGGAGTGGCTCCCGCTCGGATCAACCTGCCCGATATTGCTGATGTTGGCGCCAGCAGTTTCGGCCGATTGCCACGTGAGAGTGGAGGTCTGGCCGCAATTGATGCTGGTCGGGCTCGCGCTGAAGCTGCCCGTGACCGGCGCGACCGCTACGGTGGCGCTGGCAATACCTGCCTTGAAGCGCGGCAGCGGGCCCTTGAGTTTATTGCCGCGCGACCAGTCAACCGTCTTTTGCGTATTGCTCTTGAGATTGACGATTACTTTCTTGCCCGGCTGAACATTCACGTCGCCCGTCCAAACATCTTTTCCCTGCCGAGTGACGGTGATGTGGTGGGTACCGGCGGGCAAAAGCAAGTTCTGGTGCCAGATCCAATCGAAGTTAAACTCGTCGACGTGTCCAACAAAATACGCGGGCGACGTTCCGTTGGACAACACAGCGGCACGGGGATCGCCCTTAAACTCGACGTCGCCGTAGGGACCCGAAACCGTTCCACCGAATTGCTCGAGAGTGACGTTGAGATCCGTGGTCTTGCCGGACTGGATGTCTACGTCCTGGGTCTGACTCTTGTAGCCGTAATTTACAACCGCCACGTTGTGCTTGCCTGCCGGCAGCGAAATCGTTTGGTGGCCTTCACGGATGGCGTTTCCGTCTACGAAAACATACGCCTGTTTTGGGGTTACCTTGATTTTCAGTTTACCGTTCTGGGCAAACACGGCCGTCGCACTGAGCATCAGGGCAACCAAGACGGTTAACTGGTAGCCTAGTCGTCGCATCTGCATGTCTCCTGAGAAATTCGATAGGCGAGTTGTCGTTCAGCTCCTTCGCGCCTTGACGAAAGAGCCGATGGCTAGGGCCTCTAAAAATAACGTTCTAACTGTAGCTGTGTCAACAATATTGAAGAGAAAGCGAACGGCGAGCGGCGAAGGAGGATTGCGTATCGAAACGTTCTTCGCGCGTTCGATCCGGGCCTATACTACCCGATGATGTTTAGCCAAACCATTCTGGAACATTTTCAGCGTCCGCACAACAGCGGCGATTTATTAGATGCAAATAGAACTGCGATCGTTTCCAACCCCGTGTGCGGAGACACCTTACGGCTGAGCGTCCGGATCGCGGGCGGCCGAATCGAAGCGGCTCGATTCAAGGCGCAAGGATGCGTGGCGGCGATCGCGGCCAGCTCCGTGCTGACTGATTTGCTCACGGGAAAAACGCCGGAGGAAGCACGGTCGATTACCGCGCAGCAGGTCTCCGACGAACTTCAAGGGCTTCCGCCAGCGGCATTTCACGCCGCTCAGCTTTGTGTCGATGCAGTCTCGGCGCTGCTGAAATCTATTTAGTCGAACCGCTGCTCATTGCTTTCTTGAGCGCTTCGGGATCGTTCAGGTTGAGGATGACGCCTTCCTCTTCAGTAGGAACTTCCTCGACATCGTGAGGGTGAGCCCAGACTACCTGCCGCGCGCCGATGTCAAAGGGAGCTGCAAGCAATTCAGAATAGAGAGTGTTGCGGAAAATCACGGGATGGCCGCGTTGTCCGCGGAACGCGGGAAGCACGATCAGTTTGCCGCTCGAATCGAATTGATGGATGAGATTCGAAATCAAGTTCGCGGACACCAGTGGATGGTCCACGGGACACAAAACGATCCCTTCGGTTTCTTCGGAAAGACTACGAATCCCTGCTTGAATTGACGCGAGCTGACCTTTCTCCCAGTCCGGATTCAGCACGATCATTTCCGGACCGACGCCGAGTTGGGCGCGAATCTGTTCTGCGCCTGCTCCCAGAACGACGCGCCGCGGGCCGATTCGGGCGTGGCGCGTGGCGTTGACGAGGTGCTGGAGGAAGCTGATTCCACGGAATGGGAGGAGAGCCTTCGGGGTACCCATGCGCCGTGACTCACCGCCAGCGAGGATAATGGCCGCAAGCATGGTCAGCTTTTCCGCACCACCGCGGCTTCCGGAGCCTTCTCAGGCGCGTGGATCGACTTGTGCGGGGACCCTTTCGCGTTTCGGCGGACGGCAATGAGTTCCGCGACGATGCTCACGGCGATTTCTTCAGGGGAAAGCGCGCCGATATCGAGGCCGACCGGTGCGTGGACATTCTCAAATTTTTCGGGCGCGAAGCCTTCCCTGCCGAGAGCCTTGTACACGGAGAGAACTTTACGCTTGCTGCCGATCATGCCGATATAACGCGCGTCGGTATTGACAGCCCAGGCAAGGACGCGCATGTCGTCCTTGTGGCCGCGGGTGACGATCAGCAAATAGCTGGACGAATGAGGATGAATTTTCTCGAACGAATCGGCAAAGCTCGTGTGAATTTCCGAGGCCATCGGGAAACGTTCCAGATTCGCGAAATATTCCCGGTCGTCGATCACGGCAATCGCGAAGCCGGCTTCGCTGGCGATGCGCGAGACGGCGAGTGAAATGTGACCGGCGCCAAAGATATACAGCGTGGGCTGCGGCAGGATCGGTTCGACGAAAACTTCGAGCGTTCCGCCGCAGATCAGGCCCGCATCGTAGTCGGCGTCGTGATTCAAGTTGAAAGTCATTTTGCGAGGCTGCTCGGCTTCGATCACTTCCTTGGCAGCGGCCCAGACTTCGGCCTCGACGCAGCCGCCGCCGATCGTGCCCGCGATCGAGCCGTCGTCGCGAACCAGCATGCGCGAGCTTTCGAAGCTCGGGATGGAGCCGTTGGTGTGGACGATGGTGGCGAGCGCGCCGCGTTGGCCTGCGCGCCTCATTCGCAATATTTCTTCAAAGATATCCATAGGTCGTTCGCTTCAGCCCTTGTATTTCGCTCTGTCGTCGTTTCGTTTCTGAAATTCAGGTTACGGCGCGACTCGTAAGGTGTCAATCATAGCTTCAGCGGATGATCGGATACATCGATATAAGTGTCCCTGGTCCATACGAACAATCTACAACATTTTGTTTTGCCGCCTCCCGCTGCGCTTCGAATCGCGGCCTGCGAACTGGCACATCGAAGTCCTCGCTGCTAATTCACTCCGCTGCAAATCAGGACCGACCGGCATCAACATTTCTCTTCGTCGAGCGAGGCGGGGTGGTCACGCTAAGGGTGCGAACTTCGCTACGCCAGTTCGCAGGCCGCTGTTAGAAAGACGATGGAGGCTGCAAAACAAAAGGAGTGAGTCTGTTTGGTGGCGAAACACCTCGTTTCAATCTGCGCGACGAGCTCGCTGCAAAGAGAAATGCGTTAGGGCTCGCACAGTTCACCAAATGAAGATCACAGCGAGCTAGCGACCATACTTCCGCAGGAGGCGGAATGGGCGGATTGCTCGGTGTAAAGGTGAGTTCGAAGATGGCGCTCCCGTCGCGGCCCAATCTTCCTCGGCGGGGGCGAGTGTGAGGCGAAGCGCGTAGCGCCAGCCGGCGGCAAAACCAGGGACCGTTTGCCGGCGATAGAGGAAGCGCTGGCGCGCGGTTCGCGGTGGCGCGGCCGGATCGTGGCTAAGAAGACGGCGCGCGATCTGCAGCGCGAGTGCCGAAGCGGATGAATCGGATTCGACTTTCGCATGGGCGTCGCGTGGGAGCTGCGCGTCAAGAATACCAGCTGCCAGCGGGAGACCGAGATGAACCATGCGGCGCGCGTCGATGCGTTCGCAAGTACGCCATACGGAATCCCAATCCAAGTTCGGGAAGGCGCGCAGCATTTCCGCAATGTCGACCGTCCAGATGAGTTTCTGCCAGAAATCTTTTGTCGCGTGGATGGAATAAACGAGCAAGGCATCTTCGGCACAAAACGTTTGGACGCTGCTACCTCCCAAGTCAACGTCTACCGAGCGATCGAAAAACTCTTCGAGCGGCGCGGCCGTTGGGAAATGCCGGAGCGTCGCTTCGGTGTGCAGTTCGAGTGTGACCTGCCGCACCGGGTGGACATAACTGTACTCGCCGGGAACGACGGCGCGCCCATTGGACGAATGGAGCCACGCCGATCGTGGCTGGTATCCAAGGCTTCTTACGACGCCGTCCGCGGCCGGCACGTCGCGCTGGTGCAAAATAATGTCGAGGTCTTCGAATTGCCGCGCGGCGACGTCCCGATAGGCTTGCGCGGCGATCACCGGCCCCTTGTACGGCAGGGCGCGAATCCCGTGCGATGCGAGTCGATCCGCGATGCGAACGAGTTCGGAAGTTTGCGCCAGGCAACGCACGGCGTTCGCGCGGACAGCCGGCTCGAACTGCGCCGCAACATGAGTGGGAACAACGTCGCCCGAGAGCGAGCGCAAGTTGCGCGCGACCAAGGGCAGGATCGAATGCTCCTGCGCTTGAGCTATAACGAAATTCCAATCGAGTGGCGCGGCAGCGATCTGGCGAATCCGCGCCGCGATCGCCGGCGCGACAAACGTCCGCGCGCAGCACGCGAGCAATTCTGTTTCAGCCGTTGCAAACCTGGAAAAGGCGGGATTCATAGCCGGCCAGTTGCGCCGATGGAAATTCTACGCCGTTGCGGCGGTAAGATTGCCGAATTTCAAAGCAAAGCGCCGGCCCTTCGACCAGACTCAGGGTAAACAAGCCATCGCACTCCAAAGAGGCCGTCGGCCGCGCAACATTTTTCGAGGGCCCGTAGCTGAGGAACCCATCAAGCGATCGGTCGCGGCATCGGGCGAGGCTCATAATCTCGCCACCAGGTCGGCGGCCGTTTCGATCACCGTTCAGGAGCAAGGCGTGGGATTCGGGCCTACATCACAGGGCGGAAAAGTAATCGAGCGGTCTGACGGATCCACCCACACCGTGATCCTACGGGTCTTTTGCGCTTGGGGACCGTTAGAGGATGAAGGAAAGGGATGGTACGGACTCACATCAACCGTGATTGCGGCGCTCCGTGACCTACTCACGCCCTGTATCGAATCGATCTTATAGCTCTGTATGGCGCCCCAATACGGGTCAGGCCCCCAGTCCTGTAGAAAATCGGAAAACGAGTAATTGGCGGACGGCTTCCACGTCGTGTATGCCGCGTGCATGTCGCCGGAGACAAGTTCATTCATAAAACTGCGGATGATTCCGCGTTCCGTGTGGAACCGCAGGCCTACCGGATACCAAAGTACGAGAAATATTGCGACGACGGCGGCGCAGATGCCGATTATGTAGCGCGGGGTCTTCGCTGGAGGACTCGGCTGAGTTGGATCAAGGATTCCCATGACTTCGGTCTACCTGTAAGACCATACAGGTGGTAGACACCGAAGCGGCGGTGTAGGTTCCTGCGCTCTGCCTCCTACAGCGGGTATACGGCGAGGAGTTCGTCGGGCGAACAGTACGGACCGAATCAGAGGGATGCGGCGGAGCTTATGCGGCGGATGGACGAGCGAGCGGTCCCTTCAATTGAACCTCGCGGCCAACGCGCAGCAGCCTGGAACGGAAACTCGATGGATCGATGCCTGCGCTGGCACAAACCTCATGGAAATCGTCGGTGTTTTCGAACAGGAAATTTTGCGCTTCACGCTTTTCACGCAGCGTCCCCGAGAGCCAGTCCTGAACTGCGTGGACGATGACAGCCGTCCAAAGCCGACGCTCGCCGATGATTTCCGGGGCTACATCATCAAAGCTTCCTGATGTGCCGTTCTCCATCACTTCCCCCTATGATTGCTTCCTTTCCCTGAATGAGACGATCTGGTCCGCACTCGTATGCTGCGAATGCATATCATTCGCCAATGGGAGAGCGTGTCCGAGGGGCGTGTCGTATCAGTGTAATGCTGCCATTTTCAGAGATTTAACGCGCTGTCGAGGCAATGTTTCCCGAACCGGGTTGCGTAGAGGGGAGGGGGCGGATGTTCTGGGGTTGAGCAGATGTTCGCGGATGAAACAAGCTGAGGGTCTTAGCGGATAACTTCCGCGACGGCAAGAATCTCGCGCAGCTTTGCCGCGAGGGCACCCATGGTAAAGGGTTTTTGCAGGAGGACGGCGCCCGATTCCAGCATCCCGTGTTGCACGACAGACTGGTCTGTGTAGCCCGACATGTAGAGAACTTTCATTCCCGGCCGAATCCTGGCAACGCGCTCAGCGAGTTCACGACCACTGATGCCCGGCATAACCATGTCGGTTACGAGCGCATGAATCGGGCCGTCGTGCATGCGGGCAAGTTCGAGGGCCGTGTGGCCATCCGCGGCCTGAACAACTGTGTAGCCGCTCGTCTCGAGAAAATCGCTCGCGAGCTGGCGCACGCCCTCCTCATCTTCAACGAGCAAGACCGTTTCAGTGGCTCGCCCGCTGAGCTTTGCGCCGCCTACATATTCGGAGGTTCTGAGTTTCGTGACTTCCTGTTCGATACGGGGCAAGTAGATCCTGAAGGTGGTCCCGCGGCCGGGCTCGCTATACACCCAGATGTAACCGCCACTCTGCTTCACGATGCCGTAGACGGTTGCGAGGCCAAGGCCTGTCCCCTTGCCCTTTTCTTTCGTGGTGAAGAAAGGCTCGAAGAGGTGCGCTTGCGTTTGCGCGTCCATCCCGCAGCCATTATCGGTAACAGCGAGCATTACGTACTTGCCGGGTAACATGACGACCGTATGTTGGGGGAGCGAATCATCGAGCTCGATGTTGGCCGTCTCGATCATCAGGCGGCCGCCATTCGGCATGGCGTCGCGCGCGTTAACGGCGAGGTTCATGACGACTTGCTCGATCTGGCTGCGATCTGCCTTCACCAGCCACAGGTCACCGGCGGAATGCGTTTCGAGCTGAATATCCTCGCCGATGAGGCGGCGGAGAATCTTTTCCATGTCGTTCACTACGGAGTGAACGCTGATCACGCTGGGGGCGAGCATCTGTTTGCGGCTGAATGCGAGCAATTGGCGCGTCAGTGCGCTGGCACGCTGCGCGGCCGTCTGAATCTGCTCGGCATTGCGACGGAGCGAATCGTTTGACGGCAGGCGTTCCGCAAGCAGATCGGCATACCCCTGTATGACCATGAGCAGATTGTTGAAATCGTGCGCGATCCCGCCGGCAAGGCGGCCGACCGCTTCCATTTTCTGTGAATGGCGCAGTTGCTCTTCAAGCTGTTTGCGGTCGGTGACATCGAGCGACATACAAATCGCGCCCAGGACCTGGCCTTTGCCATCGTGAAATGGTTCCACGTGGCAGGCATAGGCGCCTTCCTTCCAGTCGACGTGGAATGTGACCGGTTCACCGGCAATCGCACGGCGATGAGCGGAAATGGGCAGAAAGGTTTGGTTGTCCGTTTCGAAGTACTCCAGAAGCGACTTGCCGACGATTTCGTTCGGCTTCAGGCCGAGCCGCGCGAGCCCTGCGCCAACGCATGACGTAAAGGTCAGGTTTCTGTCCACAGTCCACAGAACGGCAGGCAATTGCTCGACGAGAACGCGCATTCGCGCTTCGCTTTCGCGCAGCTTCGTCTCCGCGCGCTTTCGTTCGATAGCGATGGCGATCTGCCCACCCACGGAGGAGAGAAACTCGAGATCGCGCTCCGTGTAGGCGTTGTCGTCTTCGTAGTGCTGCACGACCAGCACTCCGATCGTTGCCGCGGGCGTGCGCAAGGGGACACCCAGCCAAGAAGGCGACGGGGTTCCGACCAGCTCGACCTCTCCTTGCTCGGCGAGATTGTCGAAAAGGCGTTGCGGGATGAGCATCGCGCGACCGGTGCGGTAAACGAAGGCGGTGCAGCTTCGTCCTGCCTTCTGCGGCGGAGGAGGCAGCGGGTCATGCTGATCGACGAGAAACGGAAAATGGAACATTCCGGTTGACGGCTCGTAAAGCGCGACGAAGCAGTTCTCCGCGTACAGCACCTTGCGCAAGGCGTCGTGAATCATGCGAAGCAGATCGTCGAGATTATCCGTGACGTTGACGCCGTGGATGATTTCCGTGGTCGCCTGGCGTTCGAGTTCGGAACGTTTGCGTTCTGAAATGTCCTGCACGGTGCCTTCGTAGCCGACGATTGCGCCGTTGGCATCGCAGACGACATGAGCGTTTTCAGACACCCAGAGTCGTTTGCCATCTTTACGAAGAAGCTGATATTCGAGACCTTCGATGACGCCGCCGCGTTCTTCGACCAGTTTCTTGAATTCCCCGCGCTGGGATGGCTCGGCATACATTCGTGCGACGTCCGACATGGAGGCCGTCATCTCGCCGGGAGAAGCATAGCCGCACATTCGCGCCAGCGCCGGATTGACTCGCAAATAATGGCCATCGACCGTGGTGAGGAAGATTCCTTCGACGGCATTCTCGAAAAGGCCGCGAAACTTTTCTTCCGCCTGGGCCCGGGCTTCTTCGGCTCGAACCCGTTCGCTGATGTCCTCAAACATGGCAAAGCTGCCGAACCGTTTCCCGCCGGATTCGATCGGAACACCAATCATCTGCACATCGATCATCTGACCGCCGCGACACTGTCGCCGGCAGATGGCGCGAACCACTTCGCCACGCGCTGCACGCTGCGACAGGCGCTCGGCTTCGCCAACACGCTCGGGCGCGGTAAGCAGCGAGTTGGCGTTCATACCCAGAATTTCGCGCAGTTCGTAGCCAAACAGGCTCTCGAAGGCTGGATTACAGGCGAGAATGCGTCCGTCCAAATCGAGCATCACGATGCCGAGCGGGTTGTTCTTCAGCAATGCCTGGAGATAAGCGGCGTTGACGGGCGATTCCGGGTGGGCCGAAGGCAGGCAACTGTCATTGAGGGACTTGATGGGCCGTGTTGGACGCTCGGTTTCGGACCGGGCCGCGCCTTTTGGCGGGTGTTTGCCCGGGGCGGCCGACAATTCAGGCTCTGGCTTAGATTCGGCAGGCCGAACCCTCCCCTTGCGCTCCGGACGCAGCGTTGAGTTCCAACTGACCATTCTGAGGTATGGCCCCCGGGTTAAGTTGTTAGCTTGTACCGACTTGGAACACGCACCACGTCGTTTATAAAGTGTCCAGAATTGATCCGCAATGGTACGACCGTACTAAGTGTTACAAAGGAAGGCACTTAGGGAAAACGAGCCGAACGTTAACGGGGAGAACGCTAAGGGAGAGCGCAAAGGCGCTGGGAACAGTTGGCGAGATGACCAAGTAAGCGATTCACGCACAAAACAGCGCGCTCTGGGTGGCTTTGGAGACCCGCGAAACGCGTTATTGGCGCAGTTTCGGCGGCTCCGGAATAGCTGCGCCGTCCTTACGGGGATCGGACGCGCCGTAGTTCACGCCTGTTTTGAAATCGCGCTGGACGGCCTGGCCACCGCCCACCATGCCAGAGTAATCGCCGCGCAGCTCGATCTGGTGGCCGCGAACGGTAAGGGCGTTGCGGACGTTTTCGGGAATGCGGTCTTCCATGGCGACATGACAGCCATGGAAGCCCAGATGCCTGAAGCGAGGCGATTCCATTGCGGCCTGGATGTTCATGCCGAAGTCGACGACATCAGATACGAATTGCGCATGCGCCTGCGCCTTGTTGAATCCGCCCATGATGCCGAACGCGATGCGGTCGTCGCCGCGTTGCATGAATCCCGGGATGATTGTGTGGAGGGGGCGCTTATGGCCGGCGAGCGCATCGGGAGACGTTGGATCGAGCACAAAGAGCGCGCCTCGGTCCTGCAGAACGAAGCCCGTGCGATCAGCAACCAGACGGGAACCGAACTCGTCGTAATTGCTCTGGATCAGCGAGACCATGTTGCCCTGGCTGTCCACGGCCGTCAGATAGGTGGTGTCGCCCTTTGTGGGCAGGCCAGGTTCACCGGGCGCGACGTCGCAATTCGCTTTGTTCATATCGATCAACTTTGCGCGCTGCTCGCCGTAGCTCTCTGAAACCATGCCCTCGACAGGAATATGGCTGAATTTCGGATCGCCGACGTAGCGGCGCAGGTCGGCGTAGGCGAGTTTTTTCGCCTCGATCATTACGTGCAACGCGTCGGTGGAATTGTGGCCGTATTTGGCGAGCGGAAATTGTTGCATGATGTTGAGCATCATCAGCGCGGCAATTCCCTGCCCGTTTGGCGGAAGCTCGTAAACGGTCCAGCCGTGATAAGTGGTTGAAAGCGGCTCGACCCATTCGCTGGAGTAATCGGCCAGATCCTGAGCCGTCATCGCGCCGCCATGTTGCTGTGAAAACGAAACGATTTTCGATGCGATCTCGCCTTTGTAAAAGGCGTCGCGACCGCCGCCGGCGACCAGTTCCAACGAACGAGCTAAATCCGGATTGCGAAACACTTCGCCAACCGCGGGCGCATGGCCGTCGATCAAATATGTGCTCGCCAGATTCCTGTCCTGGCTCAAGAACGGCTCAGCGGCGTGCCAGTATTCCGCGTCCCATTCGGGAACAGGAAAACCTTCGCGGGCGTAGTAAATGGCAGGGGCAAGAACTTCCGAGAATTTCTTCGTTCCGAAGCGCGACAGCAGTTTCGACCAGCCATCGACGACGCCTGGCACGGTGACACTATCGATGCCGTACTGCGGCATTTTGGCGATGCCCTTACTTTTCAGAAAGTCGATGGTGAGCTTCTCCGGTGCCCAGCCGCTGGCGTTGAGCCCGTAGAGCTTGTGCGTTTTCGCGTCGTAGACGATGGCGAACAGGTCGCCGCCCATGCCGTTCATCATGGGCTCGACCACGCCCAGCGTGATGTTGGCGGCGATCGCCGCATCCGCCGCCGAGCCCCCCTCGGCCAGGATCTGCGCCCCGGCCTGCGCCGCCAGCGACTGGCTCGCCGCCACGATCCCCAAGCGCGACAGCACCATCGAGCGCGCCTGCGT
>JBOGNK010000162.1:0-12751 GCA_050747085.1 Candidatus Acidiferrales bacterium | reverse complement strand
CATCTGTCCACTGGGCTGCACAGCCTAAGCCACCTAGCGCACGCGGACGGACCACACGTGAATCGTTCAGGTCAGATTCCGCGATCACATGGACCGAACGGCCCAGGTTAGCGGCGAGCGAGTGCACGTCCCTGGTCAACTCCTCCAGAAATGGCAGCGCCGACGTATCCACAATCGCGTGGATTGCATCAAGACGCAACGTATCGACGTGGAAGTCCGAGATCCAGTACAGGGCGTTCGAAATGAAGAACTGGCGAACGTGATCGCTGAAAGGACCGTCGAAGTTGAGGGCGTCGCCCCAAGGCGTTTTGTAGCGGTCGGTGAAGTATGGGCCGAAATTTCTGAGGTAGTTGCCCTCCGGTCCCAGATGATTATAGACAACGTCGAGCGCCACGCCCAGGCCCACCTTGTGAGCAGCGTTGACCAGCCGCCGGAGGCCGTCAGGCCCGCCGTACGAATTCTGGACAGCGAACGGGTAGACACCGTCGTAGCCCCAATTTCTGCTCCCCGGAAATTGCGCCACAGGCATCAGCTCGATCGTATTTACACCCAGTTCTCTAAGCGCCGCCAGGCGAGGGATGACTGCGTCAAACGTGCCTTCCGGAGTAAACGTTCCGACGTGAAGCTCGTAGATGACGAGTCGATCGAGAGGAAGACCTTTCCATCTCGAGTCTTGCCAATCGAATTGTGAGCTGACTACTTGTGACGGACCATGGACACCGTGCGGTTGGTAGCGCGATGCTGGGTCCGGGCGAGCGACGGTCTGGTCCAAGCGATAGAAGTACGTGCTGCCGGGATGAACGCCGCGTACCGTAGCGCAGAAACGGCCGTCTGCGCCTTCCCGTAAGCTCACAATTTGCTGTGCCGGCGCTTCGATCTGCACTTCGACGTTTCGCGCAAACGGCGCCCAGACAAGAAATCGACATTCGGCATCGCCGATCGGCTGAGCGCCCAAAGTCTCCATGAGTTCACGAAACAAATCACGCGGCGAACCAATGATACAAGAGACAAATCATCGAGTTAAAGACGAGAAGAATATCCATCGGCGAACACAAAAGCCGCGACCGGTGCCATGCCATCGTAGGAGCCTCTTGACCCATTACGACACGACACACATCACAGGAAAATACCGCGAAAGACTGGCATTTGCGAGAGTTAAGCGGGACAGCGGCGGCAATTTGCTCTAATTGAACGTAGGAATTCAGGGGATGCGTGCGTTGCTTGCGCGATTCAGGATGTGTCAGCCTCAAATAAAATCCGGGAGAGAAAACGAGAAGGTCGGCCCAGCCCTCGCGCCTTGTTTTACAAGGCACCCGACTTCCTGTCTCTCTCCCAGCTTTGCGGATCACGTTCCGCAAGAGGAGTATCGGCTATGAGCTACGATTCTCGGAATACCGTGGATCTGTTACTTAAGTCTCGAAGTTCGTGTAACGTTCGGCGTTTCGGCGCCATCCCGCACACCTCGACCTAGGGTTCGATAATCTGATTGCGGACGGCGTAACGGACCAACTCGCTCACTGAGTGGATTTCAAGTTTGCGCATAATGTTCGCGCGGTGGGTTTCGGCCGTCTTGACACTAATGCCGAGAACGGACGCGACTTCTTTACTGGTCTTGCCTTCGGAAAGAAGCTGGACAATTTCACGTTCGCGGGAGGTCAACCGTTCGCTGATCACATCGGGAATTTCGCCAGGAGTCCCCTTACTGTTGAAATTGCTGAGGATCAGTTCCGTAGCACGCGGCGTGAAGAAAGGTTTGTGATTCGCGAGTGCCTCGACAGCGATCACGAGATCACGATCGGAGTCGGATTTAACGATGTATCCGCGGACTCCTGCTTCGAGAATATCGCGAATGAGCTGATCTGAATAGTGCACGGAAAGCACGAGAATCTCCGTGTTCGGAGACGCCTTCAGAATGCGTCTCGCAGCTTCTACGCCGTTCAACTCAGGCATCGTGATGTCCAGTATTACAACGTCGGGCCGCAGCTCTTCTGCTTTGGTGACAGCTTCTCTCCCGGTATGCGCTTCCGCGCAGATGGTCCACCCGGGATGGGATTCCAGCAAGGATTTCAAGCCGCGGCGCATCAAGTCATGGTCGTCAGCGACGAGAATACGCAAGGGTTTCATTCCGCCTCCGATCCGTGGATCTTGTGTCGTCTTGAGTGCCACTGCCGAGTTCATGAGAACACCTCCATCTGCTTGCGCGCTTTATACCAAACTCTCAGGCTCCGTGAAAGTATCGTATCTGAGCATCGCCATCAGGACCTAGTTGCTCCCCATATTATGCTCTCGTAAAACCTGGCCTGTCTTTCTAAATAGACGCGGTGAAGAACGTAGTGCCTTTTGCCACACCGAACCGGCGTCCCCGGTCCCCCGCATCCGATCATGCACATCTATTGCCACGGACGTGCTGTACCGCTTGCAGCGCGTAAACCCGCACATTCTTGAGCTTTTCAGAAGCGATGACCACTGAACAAATCGTGTCGCGTACCGTAAAGGGTCCGGCCGAAGGCTGTAGAAAGGAAGCCGAAGGGGAAAAAATTGCTTGTTCTGAGCCACGTGTCCCGCAACGCCAAAAAATGTTACGACGGAGTGGAAGAACCGCGATCTGTTCGAGCACGCCGATTCCCGAACAACATCATTCGGAACACACTGTTTATGCATCGAAGAGAGTGCAGATGCGGGGAGGTGTTCGTGAATCCACTCAGTAGAGCCGTCGTCGTGATTGGCATCGCCACGTGTTGCGCCTCCGCGCCCGCCGCTCCAATCTGCCTCCACTCTCTTGGGGAGAAGCGCGGCCCGGCGCAGACCACCCAAGTCGAATCCGCCAGCGGCCGCATTACGAATGTTGCTGGGAACACATTTACGATCGAGCTTTTGTCTCCGGAGAAAACAGGCGCTAGACTCCTGACGATTGCCATCGACCAAGACACCGTGGTCCACGGAAAAATCACGGTTGGCTTGAAAGCGGACGTCACGTTTCGGCGCGAAGACCATAACAATATCGCCGTCACCGTTCGCACATCGGAGTAGCAAGAGACGTGATCCCTTTGGCACTCGCCCGCTGCCGGCAATTTCACCGAACATCTGAATCTCTGCTCTGATACCGCACAGGCGCGAAAAGACTGCCAGCGTATTATCAAAACCGAATTGAAGGCCCAAATGTCACACGCAGGTTGTTACGCGTGCGGTCGGCGAAATAGATTTCATCACCCACGTCAAACCGAAGACCTATCGGGCCAAGAAACGCCTCAATTCCACCGCCGGGATAAAATTCCGCAACAAGATTGTTCGCTCGGAGATTTCCCAGCGTGCTCGTAAACCCGCTGAAACTTGCCGACGCCCGGGAGAACACAAAGGAAGTAGCGCCTCCCTGGGCAAGGACAAAAAACTTCACTGCTCCGGGCGTTTCGAGCTTGAATCCAAACAGCCCGTCGTATCTCTTTACGTTTGAGTTGGAGAACGTCACCGAACCGCCCGAAGTCGATGTGAACCCTTCGGTAAAGGCTCTCTGAAAGTCGTAACTCACGTCAGCTTCCACTTGGAGCATGGGTAGTACATTCGCTGAGGCACGTGCGCCTACACCCAAAAGATTGGCATTGTCGGCGGCGCTAAAGCGGTAGTATTCGCCGAAAACGCCCAGTTCGACATGGTTTGCGGGATCATACTGCGCGAATGCGCACGGCGTAACAAGTAGAACAACAACAGCGAAGCTGAGCGGCATCAGGAAGCGTTTCATTTGAGTCTGAATCTCCTCTAGAGATGCACGAAGGAGATCGGGCAAGTAGACCACTGCAACCCAACCACAGCGCAACCGAAACGGCGGCGCGGAAGTCAATCGACGCCGAGCGCCGATTCGACTTTCCGTATCCGGGCGGACTCGTGCTCGCCTTGATTACAGCAAGCGGGCCTTCCGATCGTCCATCCACGCCATTCCGTACACACACGCGGGGGTTGCTGTACAGTGCGGGCGATCTCGGCACAAACTGGAACTAACTGAATTTTCAGTTTTTACATCGGGAGCCGGAGATAAATACGAATGTCCGTGTATTGGACGAATGCCGCAACGCGGTCAAGATTGGGGCCAAGACGTGCCGCCGTTCGGACCGTCTTTAGCGTCTGAGGAGGAACCATGCTACGTTGGGCCATTGCTTTCTTTATCATCGCGATCATCGCGGCGATCTTCGGGTTTGCCGGCATCGCGGTAGCCGCAGCAGGTATCGCCAAGATCCTCTTCTTCATTTTTATCGTGCTGTTCCTGATTGCCCTTCTCGGTGGATTGGCGAGACGTGCCTGAAATAACGCTCACGCACGACTCGGAAAGGAACTTACGAATGGGTAGTTTGAAGCGACGACTTTGGACTCTTTCAGTTGCCGCGGCGATGACCGCGACCACCATACCATGTGCATTTGCGCAGAACCAACAAGACAAGCGACTGAAAGAGTCCGGTACTGTGATGCAAGAGATCCTGAGCATCCCAGACAACATCCCACAAAACCTGTTGAACCATGCGAAATGTGTCGTTGTTCTGCCGTCGGTAGTAAAAGCGGCGTTTGGCGTCGGCGGAAGCTACGGGCACGGTGCGATGGTCTGCCGCAGCGGTTCGGACTTTACCGGTCCATGGGGGCCACCAGCGATGTACAGCCTGGAGGGTGGAAGCTTCGGATTTCAGATTGGTGGCCAAGCGACCGATCTGGTTCTCCTGATTATGAACAAGTCGGGTGTAAACAGCTTGCTTAAAAGCAAAGTCAAACTGGGAGCCGACGCATCCATTGCCGCCGGGCCAAAGGGACGTGCTGCAGCAGCCAACACCGACGCGTATATGCGTGCAGAAATTCTAAGCTATTCGCGGTCGCGAGGCGTGTTTGCAGGAATATCCCTGCAAGGAGCGACTTTGCACCCGGACAACGACGCGAATAAATCTGTTTACGGTAAGCCGATGACTGCTCAGGAGATTGTGGAGGGGCCGGATCAGCCCTCGCCTCCGCCAGCAGCTCACGAGCTTGAGGCTGAACTGGACAAGGCGTCGCCGCGCGGCGCTTCCGCATAGCGGAGCCCATCTCAATTTCTATCGTCTGTCGGGCGGATCTTCCCCCTTTGCTTACGAGTGCTGTGAATCGCTCGACCTCACTCGCTCGTGCCAGAGGTTGGGCGGCGGCACACAGGCGAGTTAACCGCATGCTCAACGTCACTATGATCGGGTCGGGCTGTTTCCCCGATGCGCTACTTCGGCAGCGGCGGACGTAGCAATGGGGCGCCCTGAGTGAGACATCCGCAACGCCCTTGGGACCGTGCGGTCAGAAGAGCGGTAAACAATCTGAGCTTAGCGTCCTGTGCGAAGGACCGAAACAGACGCGACACCAAAAGGCCCGCCGAAAATCCATGCGAAGCCCTCGCAAAGTCTGTAAAGACGCTCTGTCATGGTTGCAGGCCCCTATGACAAAGCAAGACAAATTGACGCTGATCGCGTTGATGCAAGAAACGGAAGCAAAGTTAAAGGGGAAGGCAGACTCATGCGCTCTATCCCTTGTTTGGCTCGGGCTGCGGATAGCCGTGCGCGCTGCGCCATTGAAGCAGTTCCTGGAAGGCGTCCATTCCCGATCCGCTGACGTGGCGCGCTCCTTCGTGCAGTGGACCTCCGCGCGTGTCATATATGCAAGTGCGGCATATCTTTTCGACTGCGCTGTGAGCCTTCTGTCCGGTGCCGCGGCAGTTCGTTCCCGACCGGTGCTGGCCCGTCGATGTTTTCGCGCCGGGAGGGCATCGCCGCAGACACCAGCCGCTCCGGCCCCAGCGCAGCCGACACCTATGCTGGATACCGGTTTTCCGCGTTACGCCAGAAGCGCGCCGAAGAGATTTGTCCGCGCTCCAACCGAGAGCACGATAAACGACCGCGCTCTTCGCCGTAAATCTTTCGTTACTTCCAACGAGACTAAGGCCCTCCCGACTAAGTCAGCAGGTGAACAGCGTTTCCGCAAGTCGCACGCTGCCGAGAAGCTTGCGAGCGCCAGTTCGATCATGGGACGGCCGAGCCGGCAGGGATGCGATCACCGACTCAGCTCCGGTGGCGATCAGAACGGCTGAAGCATTATCGACCTGTGCGCTAGTGCGGGACAGAATCGATACAAACAAAAGCCCGCTCCTGAGTTGATTCTCGTACGTGCCGGCCTGAAGCGGCGAGATGCCGAGGGTAACCAAGGCGCCAGCGATGACTCCTTCGGCATCAGGACGAACGTAGGTCAGCCATCCGAGGGCACCCCCGATGAATGCCGAAGAATTTCCTGAACCAATTCCGAGACATTGGTCGCCAGGTAAGGTGTCCGAGACTGCTTTCTCAGGCAGCAACACCGAAATATCCTGATTCGTGAAACTCAGCGCCTTCAGAGTGTCCACTCCGAGCCGCAAGCTCGGGAAATCCCGATAAAGACCGAATACGCGACCTCTGTTCCGAAGCGCCACGGACCTTCTCCTCTCCTCTCAAGTTACGTTCCCAACTGATTTGTCGTTCGCGCGTGACGTTAGGCCATGTGGAGCCTATGGACAATACAGAAATTCCCCGATTTTTGGACCAGCATTACGCCGAACGGTTCCGCGAAATTGGATACAGTATGCTTTGTGCAGCTGCCTTCGGGAGCACACGTCTTGTGAAGCGCATGCGACTGGATTCCGGCCAGGCCGGACCCGGATCATCCGCCAGCCAATTTTGCCCGGCTTCGGAGTGGCTTCCCTTGCTTGCTCTTCTTCCTCGGAGGTTTCGGCTGCTTCGCGGCCAACTTTTTAAGTTCACGCGTAGGTTAGGCGCGGCTGGCGGGACCAACAATCCAAGGAAATCTGTAAGCTTGCCGGACGTTCCATGTACCAACGATCGTTCTTGACCGTCAGACCTGCGTCGGGCGCTCACCACCTGCCTGCTTAAACAGAGTTTCGAGCCGCTGCCGCGATTTCCAAAACTTCGCCCATAGATCTCCCACCTTTTCGACGCGCGCGCGAATCGTCTTGAGGTTGCATTGATCCGCCGCCAAGGCGCTCGTTAGCTCGTCGGCGCGAACGGGCGCCGATACGGGTGCGTGCTGAAATGCACGGACGGAGTAGGCGCACGCAAGCGATTGTCCGCGTGAGTTCTGATGCGCATCCAGGTAGATCGAGTCGCGCCGGCGTTTGTTTACGGTGCGTTCGAATGTAAGCACGCCCGGATGCTTCCGCGTCACGACGTTGCCGATCGCTCGCACGAAAAGACGCGCCTGCTCGAATGTGTAGCGCGGCTCGATCGGAATGAAGATGTGAAAGCCGGTCGCGCCGGACGTTTTTGCGAAGGCCTTAATGTTGAAATTGTCGAGAGTTTTCAGCAGGAGCCTGCCGAATTTAATTACGGTCTCGAAGCTGGTTCCTTCCGATGGATCCAGATCGAAGAAGATGTAGTCGGGATGGTCCTGGTCGTCGTAACAGCTGGACCACGGATTGTGATCGATGCAGCCCAGATTCGTCAGATACAGGAGCGTGGGGCGGTCGTTCGCAATGAAATAGTTCACCGACCGGTCGGCGCTATCCGACGCGATCGCTACGGTCTTCACCCAATCGGGCGTTCCGCGCGCAGCGTCTTTTTGAAAGAACGCCTTCTCCTCGATTCCGTTTGGATACCGTCGCAAAACGAGCGGACGGTCCTTGAGGAAAGGAAGAATCATCGGCGCGGCCCAAAGGTAATGGGCCAGCAAGTCGCGCTTACGGTAGCCGTCTTTCGGAAAATAAACCTTGTTGAGGTTGGTGAAGTGAAGCTGGCGGCCATCGAGCTCCACGTTAATGTTGTCGGAAGTTCCGCTGGTCAACTCTTTTTGAATCTGTTCCTCCGTGGATGGCGCCTCCGTCGTCGGGTGCTCCGGCGCTCGCGATTGCCGCTTCGCGTTCCCCACCGTTCGGCTGTTGGATTTCCGGCGAGTCTTCTGTCCATCATCAGTGCCCGGTTTCTTGCCGCGCGGCGCTTTGGCGGCGGAACCTTTTTCATTTGATACGTTAGCTTGGTCTTCGAAGGTGCACGATTGGGGGTCGTGGTCCTCCTGCAGTCCTACGTAACGCGGCTGGCGCAAATGACGGTCGCTCGTCCAATTGCTGAAATGGACGCGCGCGACTAGCTCCGGCTTCGTCCAGTACGCTTGCTCGCGAGTGGCGGGTTCGTTCGCGAAAGGACATTCGCTGATGCGCAGATTCTGAAGTTGGGACCAGAGATGTTCCTGGACCTCAGCGGAAAAGCCGCTTCCGACGCCTCCGATGAACTCGAACTTCTCGCCTTCGTAGAGGCCCAGCAAAAGCGCGCCGAAGTATTCGCGCGCGCCGCGTGGATCCGTCCAGCCGCCGACCACTGCGTCGAGGTCCTTTTCCAGCTTGATCTTCAGCCATTTTGACGATCGCCCGGAGGGATACGGACTCGACATTTCCTTTGCGACGATTCCTTCAAGGTGCCGCGCGGTCGCGACGTTAAACAAACCACTGCCGTTCTCGGCGACATGGTCCGAATAGCGGAGACGATTATCGTCACGCAGCACTTGCCGCAAGAGGTCTTTTCGTTCCAACAGAGGCACGTTGCGGAGGTCGTGTCCATCAAGGTAAAGAAGATCGAAGACGTAATAAACGACCGGCACCTGCTCAATCAGTTTCAGAGGTGGCTTCTGCACTCCGAAGCGAAGCTGAAGCTTCTGGAAGTCGCTCCGGCCGTCGCGATCAAGGGTCACGATTTCGCCGTCGAGCCAAGCTTCATGCGCGTCCACGTTCTTCGCAATGTCGCCCATCTCGGGATATTCCCGCGTTATGTCGCGCTCCGAGCGGGACCACATCTGGACCTTTCCATCGCGAACGGCCGTTAGCGTCCGAACGCCATCCCACTTGATTTCGAAAAGCCATTCGGGATTGGAAAACGCATGGTCCGTAAGCGTAGCCAATGCCGGGCGAATAAAATGGGGCATGCCAGATGGCTGCGCGCTCGTCGGCATTTTGATACGGGACTTAGCACGAACTGCGCTTCGCGCGCTGGAAATTTCTGGTCGACTCTGGTGCTGAGCGTTCTGAGGTTTCGACTGCGTTGTAGAGATAATGTTGGGCGATGCAGGACCGGTGCGAGCTACCTGATCCCGATACCCGCGCGTAAGCGCATCTTTATGTTTGATCAGCAGCCACTCGGGCTTCGACGAATCCCGGTTCCGCAGCCGGACGAGAACAAAGCTTCCGCGTAATTTTTGTCCGTCGAGGACGAACTTCAGTTCGCCTCGCTTGAGTTGGTCGCTAGCGGACATCACGCCTTCAGGCTGGAAATGGCCTTCATCCCAGATTTTGACTTCGCCCGCGCCGTAATGGCCGGCCGGGATCGTTCCGTGGAAACTGCCGTATTCGAGCGGGTGGTCTTCTGTTTGGACGGCGAGCCGCTTGTCGGCGGGATTCATTGAAGGGCCTTTCGGCACGGCCCACGACTTCAGGACGCCATCGATTTCGAGGCGGAAATCGTAATGGAGCCGCCGCGCATGATGCTCCTGCACAACGAAGCGATTGCCGCCGCGCTCGCGTGTTTTTCCGGAGGGTTCCGGGGTCTCACTGAACTTCCGTTTTCGCCGATATTCCTCCAGGCGGGCCATGCAACCGATTATGCTTGGCGCAACCGGATGAGGCAACGGAGATGGGGTGACGTTCTGGGGCGGCGCACCGAGCTACAAACCGTGCCGTCAGGGCTGGCAGGACTGATCTCTGCCACACAGTCGAACCGCAAAGCTCGAAATTCGAAACTCGAAGCTTCGCCTACGCAAGAGTTCTAGTTGCGGGGCGTGCAGACCCTGATTCCGCCTAGGCGACCTGCAAGGAACGGTACACCTACTATTCCCGCTCATTAGGTGAAGGGCCGGATGGGACCTGTATGCAGGCGGTTCTAGACTTCCACCCAAGCTGGAAGGGGCGGAAGATGCCGGCGTCAGTTTGGAAGGGACTCATTTCTTTTGGGCTGGTTTCGGTTCCTGTGCGGCTGTACGCAGCGGCGCGGAGCACACGAATCGCGCTGCACCAACTACACAGCACGGATCATGCGCGTTTGCGCCAGCCGCTCTTCTGCCCGACGGACGACCGCATTGTGGACCGCTCCGAAGTGGTGAAGGGTTACGAATACGAGCCCGGCAAGTACGTTCTGATCGATCCTCAAGATTTGAAGAAGATTGAGCCAGCGTCGGCACGCGCGATGGAGATTTTGAGCTTTGCGGATGCTGCCGACGTGGATCCCATCGCGTTCGACGCGTCGTACTACATCATGCCGGAAGAGGAAGGGCGCAAGGCGTACGCGCTGCTGGTAAAGACGCTGGAAGACACGCACCGGGTGGGAATCGCGAAAGTGACGATGCATCAGCGCGAGTACACCGCGTTCATACGTCCGTACCATCACGGCCTGGCATTGCACACGATGTATTTCGCGAACGAAATTCGCGAGACGCCAGGCTTCGGCGACGTCGACCACGTCAAGGTGTCGCCGCAAGAAGTGAAATTGGCGCAGCAACTCGTCGCAACGCTGTCGGAAAAATTCCATCTCGAGAAATACCACGACGAGTACCAGGAGCGCCTGAAGGAGCTGATCGAAGCACGCCAGAAGGGCGAGGAAATCGCTGCACCGCCGTCACCGAAGCGCGCGCCGGTGATCGATATCATGTCGGCCCTGAAAAAGAGCCTGGCCGGCTCTGGCCGGCCGGCGAAAGCACGCGCGACCGCAAAACCAGGGCCAGCCAGGGCGGCCGGACACCATCGACGGGCCGCTCACCGAAAGGCCAGTTGAGAAGTCGAATAGGGTGTCGCTGCGGCGGATCGAATTTACGGGAATTGCATCAAATCGACTCGAATCGGAGGGAAAATGTTCGTCACAAACGTTCGCACTGGGATTCAAAATAAAAAATACGAAGCGGTGTTGAAGAAGAGGAGAGATGATTTGGCCCGCAAGGTGAACTATCGCCTCGGGGACGTTAGCGTGGATCATGAACCGGATGACGAAGGGGACGTGGCGACACGAAACTTCGCAAAGGACTTAGCCGTCGTAACGCTGGAGCGCGAGCGTAACGAACTAGCGGAAGTGGAGGCGGCGCTTTCGAGAATTCTACGCGGCGGATACGGGATCTGCGAAGTGTGCGAAAATCCTATTCGCGAAGCGCGTCTGCAAGCCCTGCCGTGGGCGCGGCTATGCATTCAATGCGCCGATCGCGGGACTAGCGCAAACGCTGCGGATTGAGGGCTCGAAATGGCGTCCTGGGCTCCTCGATTCCAAGCGACGACGGGTGAAGGAGCCGGAATGCCGGACACTCAGGCCAACAGGACCACAGTATTCGGGATCTATTCAAGCTACCAGGACATGGAGCGTGGGATCGACCTGCTGAAGGGCGAGGGTTTCCGCAACACAGATATTTCCGTGCTGCTGCCGGAGAACGTAGGCCCGAAGCCGCTCACGCAAGTAAAGCGGAACCGGGCGGAACGGGCGGCGGCTGGCGGCTTCTCGGGGGCGTTGGTCGGCGGCACGCTGGGATGGCTTGCCGGAATCGGCGTGATCGCTATACCGGGTTTTGGCCCACTGCTGGCGGCTGGGCCCATCCTAGCAGCGCTGGCCGGAGTGGGAGTGGGCGGCACAGTCGCGGGGGTGGCAGGCGCCCTGATCGGTACTGGGATACCCGCGACTGAAGCCGCCAAGTATGAACGTCAACTGAAAAAGGGCGCCATAATGATTTCTGTCAACGCCGACCCCAGCTCCGCACAGCGGGCTCGGCAGGTGTTGCTTTCCACAGGCGCGGGCGACATCACCCTGGCCAATCGGCGATCCTTCCAATCGGCGAAGTGAGTGCGAAGGGACTCCGCAGCCCTGGTTCGGGGCTATTCCCGAGCCGACAGCAGAAGGACTAGCGGCCTGTGGCAGCTGCGCCGCCTTCCGTGTTCTTAATGAATGCATCGGCTTCTCGCTCG
This sequence comes from Candidatus Acidiferrales bacterium, assembly GCA_050747085.1. Taxonomy (GTDB): domain Bacteria; phylum Acidobacteriota; class Terriglobia; order Acidiferrales; family UBA7541; genus Palsa-295. The sequence continues at coordinate 792 of JBOGNK010000162.1, read as the reverse complement.
GCTTCTTCTCTGGCCCAGCCATACCGCTCCTGAAGCCGACCAACCAACTGCTCCCTTTGTCCGGCAATTTGGTGCAAGTCATCGTCGGTAAGCTTTCCCCACTGCTCCCGGAGGCTACCCCTTAGCTGCTTCCAATTCCCCGCTACCTGATCCCAGTTCATGGCATTTCCTTTCGCAGAGTGTTTTCGGCGTCGAACCGCCATTTCCAGCAGGCCACAGCGCCAGCACCCCTTGAATAGGAAAATAACTGCAGATCGATTTAACCCTTCCGGTAGGAGGCGACTCCCCGCCCCGGCGAACCGGCAGGCGGCCACGTCAGGGACACATGTTCCCGTGGCGACAGCAGTCACGCGACGGTTGCGTCGGCATGGCTCGGGCGGCCTATCCTGAAACGCGCCGAGGGCTCACGAGTCAGCTCATTGTGAACAAAAACGTGCAGATACAGTAAACTCCCACTGGCCTTTAGGGCCTGATGCTGATTGCTGCTACCAGCCTCTGTATTACCGTATAAGCACCTCTGGAGGATGCGTGATCTCAAGAACGTAGCAAGCATTCACTGCAAATTAGGTTCAAATCAGGCAAGCGCACTTTGAAGGCGGGCAACAAGCGTTTCTGGAGGACGAAGGGGAGGGGCAGATGAACATTCCATGGCAGATTTTGGTTGCTTCCTCGGACTTGGAGAGCCGCCGGAACCTGATACAAACGCTGAACCGGCAGGGATTGGATGCGATCGGCGTCGCAAATCTCAGTGAATGCGAGGACGTTTTCGGAAGGGAAAGGGTCGGCTTGGTC
>JBOGNK010000161.1:0-9582 GCA_050747085.1 Candidatus Acidiferrales bacterium | reverse complement strand
GCCCTAGCCCATGTCTGTAACCGTCACGTCCGGCACGCAGAAATGGGCGACAGATCATGCGCGCCGCAACGAAGGAATCGTCAAGCTCGGATACGAGCCGTTCGCGAAGCAGAACCAGTTTCACGCGTCGCGAGCCAAATACAGATTGTTTGGTGGGGCGGCCGGACCGGGGAAATCCAAGGCGCTGCTATTCGAAGCAATCTTGCAGGCTCTTGAACATCCAGGCTCGAACGTGCTGGTGTTGCGGCGAACATTTCCGGAACTGGAGCAATCGCTACTGACATATTTCCGCAAGGACGTGCCGCGCGAGTTGTACCAGTCGTTCAATGAATCGAAGCACCTTGTGATGATGAACAGTGGTTCGACGCTGCGGTTTGGATACTGCCAGAAGGAATCGGATGTTTACCAGTATCAGGGAGCCGAGTTCCTGTTCATCGGAATCGACGAACTGACGCTGTTTACGCTGCGGCAATGGCAGTTCCTGACGAGCCGGAACCGATGCCCGGTGCCGGGCGCTTTCCCCTGCATGGCAGGCGCGACGAACCCGGGGAATATTGGGCACGCCTGGGTGAAGTCGCTTTGGATAGACAAGAAGCCCGCGAGCGGGATGGACCATCCGGATCAATACGATCCGGGGGACTACGAGTTCATCGCGGCGCGGGTGACCGACAATCCGATCTATGCGTCGGACAAGAGCTATTTGAAAACGCTGCGGGCGCTGCCGTCGCATTTGCGGCGAGCGTTCCTGGATGGCGACTGGGACGTATTCGCGGGACAGTACTTCGATCGGTTTGACCCCGCGCAGAGCGTTTTTCGTGCGGAAGAAATTGAGTGGAAGCCGTGGTGGCCGCGGTGGATTTCAGTCGACTGGGGTTTCGAACATCCGGCGGCTGTGTATTGGCACGCGGCGGCACCATCGGCGTCGGAGCCGGCGCGACTTCGAGATGAGAGTGGCGGCGCGAGAACGCCACAACTGGATGTGCTGGCTCTACACAGTGCGGAACGAGGAAGAGAGAGAGGAACACCCTGCACGTTCACATATCGTGAGCTTGTGACACGACGAACGGCTCCACGGGAACTCGCTCGCGAAATCATCGCGCGCAGCCTGGGGAGCCGGAGCGAGGGCGGAGGGCAAGAAAAGATCGATGCGATTTATCTTTCGCCGGACGCCTTCGCGCGACGGACCGATGAGGCATCGATTGCGGAACAGATGGGAGATATCTTCGCCGACGCTGGCTTTCCGCGGCCGGTGCCGGCCGATAACGATCGTGTAAGTGGATGGATGTTGATGTACCAGATGCTTGACGCGCGGGAGTGGTTCGTCACAGACAACTGCACCGAACTAATTCGCACGCTGCCGACGCTGGTGCGCGATGCGGCGCGAATCGAAGATATCGAGAAGATGGATGGCGACGACCCGGCGGACGCAGCGCGATATGGCTTGAAGTCGCGATACGCGGTGCGGGGTGGACATGCACAGCCGCCGATCGAGCAACGACTGGCTGAACGAGTGACATCGGTCGATCCGACGATCCGGGCGATTCAGGCGCGGAAAGCGCAGGTTGACGAGTCGCGGCGAGCGCAACCGGTGTTTGTACGACGAAGGCCAAGGCGATAGTTAAGGAAGGCGGAACGATGGCGCGAGTGCGAGAGGCGTTAAAGAAGTTGACGGCAGGACGATACACGCGATCGCTCGAGGCAGAGATCGCTCGACTGCGGGCGGAAAATCGCGCGCTGCTGAATTCTATCCTGGGGATTGCGGGCGTGCCGCCGATCTCGGTGTCGAGGGATGAAGCGGCGAGCGAACATCGCGACGGCCGTACAGCGGCGGTTGAGGCCGGTTCAGGATTGGACGCGGCCGGCGTGGCACGACTGCGAGGCACGGGCGCGCGAAATGGCGGTCGGCGCGTGGCTTTACCGAGTACTGCTCCGATACGACGAAGGTCCTGGCATCAGATCAACCAAGCGCTGGAGATTGATTCGGCGAGAACGAAGGAACGGCAAGCAGCAGACGGGCCGGAAATAGGCGTCGCCACCAAAAGTTCGTGAAGCGGAAGACCTCTCGGGTGATTGTCGCGTAGCGTGGAGCTACTAAAACTACAAGCGGGCCACGGGGGCAACGCGGCATATTGTCGAGCTATCGGCGAGAGCACTTCTAAACCGCACCATACAAACACAGATCAAAGCACATCAGGCGCACAGGCTATAGCCCTGCGCGTAACAGGAGGCAATATGCCGTTTATCCGAGGACGTTATTACATCAATCCGACATACGGGGCGGCGCTGGAGGCTGCGCGCGAGGCGGAAGACGCGCTGTCCAGCGCGGAACAGTCTGGGCGCGAAGGCAAATCGGCGACCACAATATCTGGCGCAAACAGTGGTGACAGCAAGCACGGAGCGCAAGGACCGATTCATCGAGTGGAGATCGAGACGACAGAAGTGGTGCCGTCGCATTCCGGGCGGGCGCAGCGAGGATTCGTCGCGCGGGTACATCGTGCCAGCGTTACGAGCGGCGCTGCCGCGAAATCGGGCGCCGACCAGGATTTCATCGACTCACTGACATCGGGCGGTGCGCAATCGCCGAGCGTCGCGACGCAAGGCCGACGCGTGGTAACGCAGGCACCCGAAACACACGTGTTCGCAGATCCTCGGGACTTGGCTGATTTTTTGCAGGGCGAGTTTGAGAAGGATTCCGGAAGGTAAGGGTTGGTTTTGTGGCGCAGCAATGCGCCTGCACAACCGCGGGCACAGAGTGCTGTGCCCCTACCGGGCAAAAGGCAAAGGCCGCAACTCAGAGACTTCGACAGAGAGGCACAATGTCCATCGATAACAGCTATAGGGAAGCCGATCCGGCGATCGTTCCGGTGGAAGGACCGGCCATAAGTTCGATCGAAGGACAGATGCGACCAACGAGTGTGGTGCCACAGAACGGGGCGACAGGTAAGCGTCGAGATGCGTCCGCGGACCCCTCGCGTCCATCGCCTGCTCGCCCCGCCTTCCTTTCCGACGGGGAATTCACCGGTCCGTACGGACCGAACAACGAGCAACTGCCCGAGCGCCTGCAGGAAGCGCTGAGACGGCTGGTGTTTCAGTATGCGTACGAATCGGAGGCGACGCGGCGAGAGGAAGTTCGGCGTATCAAGAAAGCGCATCAGTTCTGGCGTGGGCTGCAATATCTGTGGTGGGACGAGCGAGACCAGAATTGGCATTTGCCGTTTGAACAGAAACTGATGGACAGCTCGTCGCTGGAAGATCTGCCGCGCTACGAGTTCGTGACGAACATATATCAGGCGTTCGGGCTATCGCTGGTTTCGGTGCTGTCGCAGGATGTGCCGCGCGTGCGATTTTTTCCGTCCTCGGCACAGGCGGAAGAGGACGTCGCGGCGGCAAAGGCGGCGACTGAAGTTGCTGGGCTCGTTGAGCGCAATAACAGAGTCGGGAATTTGATTGTCGACGAGGCGTTCAACCTCTGGACGGATGGGAAGGTGGGCGCGTACGTGCGCTATGTCGTCGACGGGCAGAGATTTGGATTTCACCCGGAGACTGAGGTTGGCGCGAAGCAAGTGAAGATTGGCGACAACGTCTATGTGTGCCCGAAGTGCGGGGCGACCACGCCTGCCGTTGAGCCGGACAGGAAAGAATCAGGTCCCTTAGGTGACGGCGCAGGTGATCCGACGCGAGATTCCCGCCACGGCGGGCAGGCTCCGGGCAAAAGCGGCCATCAGAATGACAACATCGCGTGTCTAGAATGCGGCGCATTGTTGACAGAAGAGAATTTCGTTGCGGCAGAGACGATTACGGTGCCCTCCGCGCAGACTCGGTTGCGCGTGCCAAACGGGCAAGAGGTGCTAACGATCGTCGGGGGGCTGGAACTAAAAACACCGCCGTGGGCGAACGACATGAATGAGTATCCGTACCTTCAGTGGAATATGGAGGTACACCAGGCACGGCTGAGAGCAGCATATCCGCATGCGGCGGACAAGATTGGGTCTCCGGTAGCGACGAGCGGGCAGGAGTACGAACGACTGGCGCGGCTTGCTCAATCCCAGGGCGGGCCGCTGACAGAGGGCGGCGACTACAACATCAACCTGGTCACATTTCAGCGGACGTGGTTGCGGCCATGGGCGTTTTTCGCTCTCGAAGACAAATCATTGCGCGATGAGTTGCTGCAGGCCTTCCCGAATGGAGCGTATGTGGCGTTTGCGGGAGACGCGTACTGCGAATCGCGAAACGAGAGCATGGACGATCACTGGCGCGTGCTGCACGCTCTGCCCGGAGATGGATCGAGCGGCAGACCGGCACTGGGAGATTCACTGATCAGCGTGCAGGAACGTTTCAATAACCTGTCGAATTTGCAGATCGAAACGTACGAATACGGGATCCCGCCGATTTATGCGGACAGCGAGGTGTTGGACTTTGATGCGCTGCAAAACCAAACAGCGGAGCCTGGCGCGCACTATCCGGCGCGGGCGAAGCCGGGACAGTCTCTAGCATCCGGGTTTTTCCAGCCGGCGGCGGCGGAGGTGCCTCCGGACCTAGCGCAGCATGCTGCTGCACTGATGGGGCCGGTAGCGCAATTCCTGACTGGCGCGTTTCCGGCACTGTTCGGCGGCGCAATGGCGAACAACGACACGGCGTCGGGTTACGCCATGGCACGCGATCAGGCGATGGGCCGGATCGGACTTGTGTGGAGGCGGATGAAGTTCTTCCATGCCGACGTGATGCTGCTGGCTGTGGACTGTTTCCGACGGAACAGGCCGACGGATGTCGAAGTGACGCTATTAGGCGCGGGATCAGCGTTTGAATCGAAATGGATCCGGTTGGCGGATCTGAAGGGGAATCTGTTCAGCTATCCCGAGACGGATGAGCAGTACCCGACGCTCTGGGCGCAGCAAAGAGCAGTGCTGCTGCAGTTGATGTCGAGCCCGGAACCGCAGATTCAAGCGATGCTGGCGAATCCGGAGAATCTGGCTCTAGTGAAGCGGCTGATAGGACTCGAGGAGCTGATTATTCCAAACGAAGAGTCTCGGACGAAGCAGTACCGCGAGATCGCGCAACTGGTGGCTGGCACGCCGGTGGTGAAACGCGATGATGCGAGCGGCGTAGAGGTGATGTTGCCGAGCATCGTGCCGGATGAGTTCGCGGACAACCATGCGGTGGAGCTGGATGTTTGCCTGCGGTGGTTTTCGTCGGATGCGGGGCAGGTGGCGAAGATTGAGGCGCCGGCGGGGTACGCGAACGTGAGGGCGCATGCGCTGTTCCATCGAGACTATTTGCGGAAGCAGCAGGCGCAGCAGCAACAGAGGCAAACAATGCCTGCGTGACCGTGCGTCGCGATAAGTTGTAGCGAAGACGCTGGAACGGGGATTGCCTGGTATCAGGAAAGCACGGGTCTGCTATTCCAGAAAGGGAAACCATGTCGCGGATGTACATGCGCGTGTGATGGATGTCGAGCAGTTGTCGGTGAGCAGTGAACCGAGTTAGCGATCGACTTCGAACGTGCGAGACTAGGGTCGTTATTAGAGAGAGCGCTCGAGATCTTTCTGAACTGCGCCGTAGGCGCTGCATTTGCCGGGCGGGGGAGCGAGCAGGCGGATCATCTGGAGCAAACGGTCGAGGCTTGCGGACTTAACGACGGACACAACGGCTCCGCGCTGGCTCGCGCGTGAATCCCCAAGCTTCTCTGAGTTGGTGCGCAGGACTATAGGAACGTGCTGGGAGCTCTCGTTGCGTTTGACGGCGAGGCAAAGATCGCGTCCATTGATATTTGAATTGTCGGACGCCACGAGAAGGGCCGGCACGGTGGTTTTGAGAATGTCCAGAGCTGCCTGTGTGCTGCCGGCGACGATTATTGTGTAACCATCGCGTTGAAGGGCATTGCGCAGCTGATCCGCGGCGCTCGCGTCGGACTCGACGACGAGAACGACAACGGACTGACTCGTGTGTGCCGGCTGCGAGATTGTGCCACCTTTTGAAGCGCCGTTTGTTCCACGCGAAGCAGATGCTGACGCGAATTGGACCCCAACGCCGGACAGTCCGCCGCCGAGGTCGAATACACGAACGACATTTGCTGCTTGAGGATTGTTGAGGGCGGACGGAGCCGTCGAATAGGGGAACGTAACTTCAAGGCGCTGTCCCGCCCAATACCCGGAATGAGGAGAGGCGAAAAGAATGCCGTCGCGAGAGACGTCGACGGTGTTGCAGACTTCCTGAAAAGGAGATGCCGAATCAACGAGCCGCACGCGGACGGGCGAGGACATCTTGGCGCGTTTGCGGCGCCGACGGTCCGTTTTGGACGTCGCAGAGGACTCTACCTTGCCTGGCTTTGCGGTTGATTCGACGGTGGGTTTCGTAAGGCTCACAAAACACCTCGATCCGGCGGACGCTTCTCCGGCGGCAGAGGAAGTCCAACCAGTTGTGATGAGCTTCTCAAATGAGCTGAGCCAGCGGAATAGTACGAGAGAATCACCTTAGCGCTCTGTATCCAATCGCTAACTATACGCTCCAGAAAACAACACGCCGGGGCCAACCCCATTCGGACAACGTTGAAGTTGGGAGATCGCAAATGAGTGTAAATGCTCGAATTGCAGCGCCGGAGAGTTTGCGGGCGGGTTCAAGCGGGAAGCCCGATCAGGCAGAAGCGGGCCGCCCTCAGGCCGGATCGCAAAAGGGGGCGGCCGGCACCGTCGTAAAGCCAGCAGCGATAAGGCACGCGTCGGACGACGAGATATTGGGAATCAGCGCGGCCACCATTGAGGATCCACGGGCTGGTCTCGGCGAGTTCGATTGGGACGACGAGCCCAGACTGGAAATCCCGAAGAAGGCGGAGGCGGCAGAAGCCGAGGCGGATCAGTTGAAGGGGCAGTCGGGAAAGACTGGCTTAGACGCGATCCTGGAAGCAAATCCCGAGTTAAGACAGGCGTGGGATGACGCTCAGGCATACCGCGAGTCGTTTCAAACGCCTGAAGAAGCGCGGATCGCGACGGCTGCATTGGCTGATCTGGCGAAAATGGACGCCCTCTTTTTTTCGGGACGATCGCAGGACCATGCGGAACTAGCGAAAGTTGTGGCGTCTCTGGATCCGGCTGCTTTTCGGTCGCTGGCGAAGGCAATGGCGGAGGTCGCGGATCAGGGGCAGGGGTCTTCTACTCGTGCAACGGTGGGGCAGAACGCAGGAAGCGATCCGGATGCGGGCCGCACGGTCGACGAAGCCAAGCAGGTGCAAGTTAGTCCTGCGCAAGAGCAATTCTTTCATTCGACGAACGCGGCGGCAGTTCAGGCAGTAATCCAGTCTATCGAATCGCAAGTTGAACGGCTGTTGCCGGAGGAGATTTCGAAGGGGGCGCGCAACCGGTTGGTAGGGGAGATTTACCGCGAGTTGGACACGAGTTTGCGAGCAGACCGACAATTCGCGGACCAAGCGCGCGCGGCATTTCAGTCTGGATCATTGGACGATGCTCACAGGCGCGCGGTCGTGTCACTGGTGAACAGCCGGGCGCGGCAGGCGTTGCCCGCGGTCGCAAGGCGTGTGTTAAACGAGTGGACGTCGGCTATTGTGAGCGCGAATCAGGATCGGCGGGCACGCCAGCGGGCCGCCGAGAGGCGCGTGGATATTGGGGGCTCGGGAAGAACCGGAAATGAAGGGGTACGTCCAGTCACGCCGAGGGACATCAATTACTCGCGGATGTCGGATGCAGACATTCTGAATATGTAAGGGTCAGGCGGAGCAGTTCCGTCTCGTCGTCGCGCGAACACAGTACGGAAGCCGGTCCTCACACGCGATGCGCGTCCGGGAAAGCGTGGGAGCCTGACGCTATCAAGCCTTCGCGCGGAAGATTCAGGCGATCCCAGCGGCTAAAGACGCGTCATTTGTCGTGCCGGTTGCGGCACGACCGCCCTGCGTGCCTCAGGGTAAAGAGTCGTGCCCTGACACGAAAACCGAAGTCTCAAATCGCGGCTGCTTAGGGCGCTCCGTTTTTCGAATTGTCTTTCCACCGCGTCCGAGGAGGACACCCGCACGATCAACGCGCTCGAAGCTGAGCGCGTTTTTGTTTTGAGCGAACGAGAATTCAGATTCCAAGGGAGAAACAGACCAAATGGCACAAATGCAAAATGCGCAGTCGGTTGCACTGCAACTGGAGAAAGTGCGCGACAAACTCCCCCTGCTGTACGAGCGGGACGATATTCTGCTGACGATGATTCAGCAGCGTGGGGACGCGGAGCGAGTCAGTTCAAGAAACATGCGTCTGCCGCTGCAGATTCGTCCGGGAGGCAAGGCGGGCCTGGCGAACATGGATGGCGGCGACCTGGGGCGCGGGTCGGGAACAACTTACGACGTTGCACAAGTGACGCCAGTGTTTTTCCGGCACGCGGTTGAAGTGACCAAGCTGGTGGAATACGCGAGCAATTCGCCTGAGAAGGCCGTGGAAAACGCCGCCAAGCGCGAAGTGAAGAATGCGATGGCGCAGTTCCGATCATTTCTCGACAAGGTGATGCAGACGAACGGAAACGGCGTGCTCGGAACGGTCAGCTCAATCACGACGAGCGGACTGCCGTCTGGGGTGGCAGCACAATTCACAATGGCGAAGCCACCCGGGGCGCAGCTTTTCTACTACAACCAGACCGTGCAGGTGTACGACCCGACGCTCACGACGAATCGCGGGTCGGCAAACGTGTTGCTGGTTGACCCGTTTAACTCGTTCGTTCAGGTGGACAACCTGCCGGCGGGAACAACGGCGAACGATGTCGTCGTTCATGACGGTCTGACCGGGTCGCAGCCGACGTCGCTTTTCGGAATTCTGTACCACCAATCGAACGCGACAACCGGGACATGGCTGAACCTGAATCGGTCGACGTATCCGGTTGAACTGGCAACGCCTGCCGTGAATGCGAATAATTCCGCCCTGACACCTGCCGTGGTACGACTGGCGATCAACAAAGTGCGGAAATCGTTGGGCTCGAATCAGGTAAGCAAGCTGATTGCTTACACTTCGCTCGAACAAGAGCACCAGTGGGAGCAGTTGGGCGTAACCATCTCCCAGATCATCAAGGAAGGAGCGGGTGGGCGCGCGAGCGATCTCGATTTGCTGTTCACCGGCGAGAAGACGATGGCCGGCGTACCGATCAAGTCGAGCATCAATGCGAACGCAACGCGAGTGGACTTTCTTGATCTGTCGCACTGGGGCCGCGCGGTGATGCAGGACATCGACTTCTACGATGTTGGCGGACAGACGGTGTTTCCGATCTACGGCGCGAGCGGCGGCCTGGCATCCGCATATATTTTCTACTTTGTGACCGGATTCCAGGTGTGGAACGACTCACCACGCTCGGGTGCGTACATCAGCAACCTCGCTATTCCGAGCGGGTACTAAGTCTCCGAATTCAAACTGACCCGCTACGTGACTTTGCTCCGCAGTTGACGGGCTGGCGATGCGGACGGCGCCGCGCGCGTTTTTTCCCAGCGGCGACCGCACCGGCTAGCACAAGAGTCGCCAGCCTGATTCTGCGTTTTGGATCTGCGGCAACAGAGGGTGCGTGTTTTCGAGAACGGACGGGCACGCGTGTGAAATGTGTGTCCTGGAG
>JBOGNK010000160.1:0-15851 GCA_050747085.1 Candidatus Acidiferrales bacterium | reverse complement strand
CAGCATGGTTACATTCGAGTCGTAGACCGAACCGATCTTGCCTTGCTCGCGTGCGACTTCCCGTAGATAGGATCCCGTCTCCAGGCGGCCGCCGGATTGCTTGACGTACGTTGGATCGAGGCCTGTCATCTCCGTAACCTTTTGGATCAGCGCCTGCTGTGAAGCGGAGTCGGACGTGCCCGCGATCAGTGCAGTGGCGTAAGGCCCTTCGTCGTACGCAATCACCGATTGCATTGCTTCGGTTGTCAGTTTGCCCTCGCGCTCAAGATGCGCGGCGGTGATCGACGGCAGCGTGATCATCCACGGAATGGGCGAATAGATGTATCCGTTGCTTTCGTTCGAAGGATTCAGGTAGGGCGACACCAGAATGAGGCCGTTCACGCCCACGCCTAGCTGCGATTGCAGATAGTAGGTCAGGCGCGGCCCGCGGAAGCCGCCATAGCTCTCGCCAACGATGTATTTCGGCGACGTCATGCGCCCGTTGTCGACCAGCCACTTGTACACGACCGTCGAAAGGTAGTGAATGTCGGGGGCGGTGCTGTAAAACAGCTTCTTTGTCTCGGCCAGCGGAACCAGAGAGCGGCTGAAACCGGTGCCGACTGGATCAATGAAAACCAGATCGCTGAAGTCGAGCCACGTGCCCTGGTTGTAGCTCATCACGATGCGGCCGGAGGCGCTGTCGTCTTTGTTGCCGATCCCGTTCAGGTGCTTGGGGCCGATGGCGCCGAAGTTGAGGAATACCGAAGCTGCGCCCGGCCCGCCGTTGAAGGCGAACGTCACTGGACGATCTTTCCCGGGCACCACGTAACTCGTGAAGACGACTTTTCCCGCAACCTTGCCGTCGGAGTCGCGCGCGTCTATCGTGCCGACCGTCACCGTATAGTGCAGCGTCTGCCCGTTAATCACGATCGACTGCTCGATGCTCTTGTTCGGCGGCAGCGGCGGCAGTTCACTCTCTGCCGGCTTCTCCTTGGACGATTCCTTGGACGAATTGGCCGAGCTTTCCGACGTCTTGGCAGACGCTTGGGCGGCTTGTTCGCCACGGCGACTCTGTGCGAATGCCGGACATGCGGCGCAGCAAATGAGTAGAGAAAGCATGCAGCTGAAAACGACAAACGGCCGTCGAACGGCGAAAACATTAGTAATTTTCATGGCGGTAACAATACAGGACGCCAGCTATGAGGTAAAGCGCAAAGCCAGGAACCATGGTAGCGCCGGCTTGTCCTGAGTGCCGTTGCGAAGGGCTCGTCCTGGGCAGAATCGAAGCGCGCGGCGCTTGCCCGCCAACTTAATCGCGGGTCTCGCTTGCACTGAGCGAAGCGAATGTGCAGGTGTTTTGTCTCCGTTCCAACAACGGCGATTTGCGAACCGCGACTGTGACTATACGCCGCGAGCGGGCAAGTGAACTCCGAGTTCTTCTCGTTCGGCGCTAGCTCGCGCTACTGTCCGCGTAGTCTCACGCCTACATAACGGTGTACATAGCTGCGGCACATGCTGTTAAGCGGTAAAGAGATTGAGAGATGAAGTAACAACTTTCGCTTGACAAGCAACCGGAGAAGGGTATGATCGGCGCATAAACGGGGCCTGACCGAAGGTTCCGAGCACGAGATACAACCTCCTGAATAGTTTCTGGGAGATGGAAGAAAGCCTGGTCCACCCCTCATAGTGACATGCTTGTACCGGGCGGGAATCCAGCCCGCGTCAGCAGGCAACGCCCAACGTAGCAAACCTTCATCCATCGTAAAAAGGGAGCACCCTATGCGAAAGAATATTCTTCGTGTGTCTGAATGGGTCGTAAACCTCGGCTCGCTCGGACTTCTAGTTTACATCGCTCTCGCGCTGGCGAACCCTCGCAGGAGCAAGCTGCCGCCTCGCTCCGCTCCGCTGCGGCCCGGCCACGCCGTGAGCATCAGTGGAGTAGACTGGGGCAAGACCCGCCACACCCTCGTTCTCGCGCTGCAGACGGGATGTCACTTCTGTGCCGAAAGTGCGCCCTTTTATAAGGCACTGCTCAAGGAACAAACCGGAAGCTGGCAAGCCATCGCTGTGCTGCCGCAAACCGTCGAACAATCGACTGCCTACATGCGGGCAAAGGGATACTCAATTGCTCAGATATATCAGTTGGATCTCCGTAGTATCGGCGTTTCCGGTACGCCCACTCTGTTGTTGGTAGACCGGAACGGAAAACTAGAGAAAGAGTGGGTAGGAAAACTTCAACCTTCGGTCGAAAACGAAGTGGCGCAGACCCTTGGTGTCCGGGACGTCGCCCAAAACGAGCCGCATCTGTTACTTGCTGGCGTGGGGCCGAGCGGTTTTTCATTACCGAGCCATGGGCAATCCACGACTCCGGTAGCCGAACCACAGGACACGAGGAGGTTCATGTTTGTCTCCTATCCTGATAACCCGGTACAGATCGTTCAGGTATTCGAAGGGAACGCGGATGTGACAGCGAAAGGGATCGACCCGCTTACAGGTGCGCCTTACAAACCGGCGGCTGGAAAGCCATTTGAGGCCGGGGACGACTGGCTGCAGAACATAGTACTCGTAGTCAAAAACCTTTCCGATAAGCAGGTAACCGCAGTGGACCTTCGGCTGACCTTCCCACAAACAGGAACAGGAAAAACTCCGGATAGCCCAGTAGTAGCGACAACCATTACGATTGGCCAAAAGCCCAGCTGGGCCCTGTATACCCGATCCGGCCGCCAGCATACACCGATCGGAAGTGAACTCGAACCGTTCAGCATTCCGCCCGGTCAGGAAGTACGGATTGCACTCGCAAAATTCTACAGCGCGATTAAGTCGGCCATTGAGAGCAAACAGCCCATTTCTACCATCAACGCGGTCTACATCGGCTCACAGTTCTACTATTTCGCCGATGGAACACGGTGGACGATGGGGAACTTCGAAAAACCCGACCCCGGCAGACCAGGAGCCTACACCCGTATCACACGCGAAGCGTGGAAGAACTCCACCACCATTAACTGAGACTGCGGAAATCGAGAGGAGGCAAGATCCATGCGAACCCTAAAACTGGCGCGGTTTGCGATGCTTTGCTTAATTGGCGTGTTGCTGTGGATGAGGCCGACCATCCTTCGTGCTCAGTTCGGCTCCCGCTCCGCCCAGTTTCAGAAAATCCCGCCGTCGAGTGCTCATGCTTTTCCTTTGTATTGTGCGAATGGCGATTTGCGAACGCGACCGCGATTATAGGCCGCGAGGGAGGGAACCGAACGCCGAGTTTTTCCGAATGGATGATGTACATTCCTTACGGTCGAAACGCAGGACTGAATAAGTTGACTTCTGGCAGCGGCGCGTATGTAATTCACGGCAGGAGGCGGTATGAGTTTCCTCGCGCCTGATGGGCCGCGCGGGGTGCGACGCCAAACGCTCCCGCGACTCTGTTTGCCCCCTGCTTTCACTCCATTCCGTGCGGTCACCGTTCTTCTCGTGCTTGGGTTTGCCTACGCGGCGCTTGCCGCGCCGGGAAATCGCCTCCCGCAGATTCCGCAAATTCGAGTGAGCACGCGACTGGTGAAAATGGGAGTGATTGCGCGCGACAGGAACGGCGCCGTCACGAACTTGACGGCGAACGATCTCGTCGTGCTGGATCGAGGGAAGCGGCGAGAGGTCAGTTTCTTCTCTTTAGAAGCGAACTCGTCTGCCGGACGTTCCCTAGTAGTGGCTACGCTTCCGTTGACGCGGAACACGTTCTCCCACGTGCCGCAGCATGGCGCGGCTCAGCCAACGAGCGTCACGGTCGTCCTGCTCGATAACCTGAACACGCTGACCGGCGGCGCGCCGCTCCCTTATGAGACGACGCCGTTCTGGCTGGAGGATCTTGCGCTGGCGAACGCGAAGCAACACCTGGTCGCAGTTTTGAAACAGGCCGATCCGAATGATCGGATCGCGATCTACGGATTGAGCGGTTCGCTGCACGTGCTGTGCGACTTCACCTGCGGTCGCGACCAACTGCTGGCGGTTGTGAGCAAGTACGACCCGAGTTCACGCACGCTGCGCGAGTCAGCCGAGCCCGGAAATTTTCATACTCCGGTGCCTGGCAATTTTAATCCGGAAGTCGACGAGGAGATGCAGAGATTCGCGGCCATCAACAATGAGGTTCGCGCGCAAACAACGATGGCTGCTCTTGGGACGATTGCTAGGCACGTCGCTGATATTCCAGGGCGCAAAAACCTGGTGTGGCTTACGGCGAACCTTCCTTTTTCGGGTCAAGCGATCGCGCGCATATTGAGCCGCGCAAACATCGTCGCCTATCCCATCGACGCGCGCGGCCTGCTTCCGCGATCTCCTCAGGAGACACGTGAAGGAATGGATGACGCAGCGAAGTACGTGTTTGGGACACACGGAGGACCGCCAGCCATGTCGGCGCAGCCGATTGGCGTCGACGCGATGGAGGAGATGGCGGACGATACCGGCGGAAGAGCGTTTGTGAATACGAACGACCTGACGGGGGCGATTCGGCAGGCCATAGAAGATTCCGATGTGACATACACCATTGGGTTTTACATCGGGCAGGATTCGATTGACGGGAAGTTTCACCCGCTGAAGATCGAGGTGAAGCGCAAGGGCGTGACGCTGCGCTACCCGAAGGGCTATTTCGCGTTCGAGGACACGCCTGTGACAAAGGACGAGAACCGCGAGAATTTGATCGCGGCAGTGAGAAGCCCGATTGAATCGTCGATGATACCTGTGCATGTGCGGATCGAACGAGTGGAGAAGCCCTTGCCGCACTCCTTGCGCATTTTCGGGTCGATCGACGTTCGGAAGCTGCAATTCGCGCAGAACGGGCGTTTTCGCAAGGACGCAGTGGACGTGGTGACGATCGAGCAGGATCAGACGGGGAAGGTGGTAGCGCAGTCGGCAAGCACGATCAGTTTTCGTTTTTCAGACAAGGAATACGAGGACTATTTGAAGACCGGATTTCCGTTCCATCAATTCGTACAGCCGAAGAAGGGCGCCAGCACCGTACGAATCCTGGTGGAGGACACGAGCACGGCTGAAGTGGGCAGCCTGATTATTCCGCTGTCAGACGTGAAGTAGCGTGTACGTTGATCTTCGGGGGCCACCCTGCGGCAGAAGTCTGATAAGAGTCAGGGTTGGAGTTATAGTGCGGCGGAGACGCTGGTGCCTGCGGCGGCGAACACAGCGGGCATTTCGGCTTGTGCAAATGGGAGGAAAATCTTCACAACAGTCGCGTCGAACTGCGTGCCGGCGGCTTCGGTGAGGCGGCGTGCAGCTTCTTCGAAGGGTAGTCCTTTGCGATACGGACGCGACGACACCATCGCATCGAATGCGTCAATTACCGCGACAATGCGAGAACCGATGGGAATCTCCTCGCCCTTCAAGCCGCCCGGATAGCCCTTGCCGTCGCAGGCTTCGTGGTGATGGAGCACGAGAAGGCTGGCGATCTCGAACGTCGGAATCTGGCGCAGCACGGCCCAGCCGTACTCGGGATGGCGTTTCATCAGATCGTATTCTTCCGTCGTGAGCTTCGCCGGCTTATTCAGGATCGCGTCGGGAATTCCGATTTTGCCGATGTCGTGGAGCAGCGCCGCCGTCTCGATATTGATCAGCTCGTGCTCTTCCAGCCCCAGTTCCGACGCAACGTGAATGGCCCATTCCGCCAGACGCGTGCTGTGGACGCCTGTGTTCAGGTCCTTGAGGTCGAGAAGTTGATTGAAACCGCAGATTACCGACGTTCGCAGCGCGCTGAGCTGCTCCTGCGCTTGCTTCAGCCGGACATGCGGTGGGCACCAGATTGCGCCTCGGTCGGGAGAATCAAACGGGAGCGCGGGCATTGCCGGCGTCTCTGGCCGAGTCGCCACTTCGAGAATGCCCGCTGATGTGGTCATTGTCGCCACCGCTGGCTACCGAACTACCGGCCCGCCAGCGTGCGATATACGTCGAGCCGGCCGTGACCCATGTTCGGGCCGACGTACTGCTCATGCGTGAACGCTGACTCCGCCTGCGACTGATTCACGCTTCCCTTGAGATTGATGAGGAGGTCCGCCGTGCCGGAGACCAACGGCGAGCTAAAGGACGTGCCGCTCGCTGCCGCGTAAGTGCCGAACGGATACGTGGTCACGATTTGCTCACCCGGCGCCGCGAGCCATACGATCTGATTGCCGTAGTTCGAAAAGCTCGAGCGCTGGTCAACGTCGTTGGTCGAGGCCACGCCGGCGACGTTCGATTGCATCGCGGCGGGATAAACCACCTCGCTTTCTCCGTCGTTTCCGGCAGACGCGATGCAGACGACGTTATGGCTGGTCGCATAGTTCAGCGCGTCGGTCAGTTCTGTTGACCCGCTCGTCATGTCGAAGCTCATATTGATCACGTTCGCGTGATTTTGTGCGGCGTAATAGATCGCGCGAATGATGTCCGAGAGATTGGCGCTTCCGTCAGATTGAAACGCCTTCAGCGGAAGCAGCTTCGCTGTCGGCGCCACCAGGTGGATCACACCCATCACTTCCGTGCCGTGGCCGAATGCCGAATAACCTGGGCCATCGAGCATAGCCGCTGACGACTGGTCGAGCATCGCTGCGGACGACTGATTCACATATGCGGGCTGGCAGGAAGTGCACGTCGAGGGTTGATAGCCGTTCAGGTCGAGCAGCTCAGATGCGCCCGACTGATTGCGCGTGAAATCGTAGCCCGTCAGCAGCACGCCTTTCAGCGCCGGGTGGTTCGGATCAACACCCGTGTCGATGTCCGCTACGATTCCGGAGCCGCTAACGTTGAACGTGTTCTGCGCGCTGGATAGGTTAATGATTTGCGCGGCGGGTTGGCTCGCGTAACCATACCAAACGCTCGTGCCGTAATAATTCACGGGCCACTGCTGGTAGAGACCGGTTGGCAGGGTGGTGATCACTGCAGGTGTTCGGGGGATGTTAGCGACCTGGTCTACTTCCGCGTCGAGAATACCGGTGACTAGCTTCAGCACGCCGACGAGAACGTTGGGCAACAGTCCGTTCTTCGGCTTGACGAGGAAAACTCGATTCTGCCCGCCGTCCAGATTTTCGGCCACGCTGCAGGCATTCAAGAGGCACACCAGGTTCAGGCCGACTCGTCCAAGTATCGTGCGGACGATCACGCCGCCAGTGGCGCCCGACGGAGAATTGCTCGATCCGCTTTTCGAGCCTCCGCCGAGTAGTCCGCCAAGCAACTGTGCGGATGCCGGTTGCGCCCACAACCCTGCAACTATGAGTGCCGCTACCCAAGTGCGGTGCTTCATTGCCTGGATGCTCCTTGTGAACTGCTGGCCGGGGACGACTTCCGGCTGATCCATTAGTAGGCTCGCCGGAGGGCCTGTGCCGAACAATGGTACGAACGGCTAATTCCGCAGTTCACTCTCGTCGTTTTCCCTGTTTTCCCTTGCCGAAATCTTTAAATACCGTAGTACCAAGTAGATACAGATTCTTCTTGCTTGCGTCCCGCAGCGGCTCGACTAGCGGGATAGCGAGCTGCATATCCGGAAGCATGAGTCGCAATTCAAGCGTAGGCTTCAGGTCGCACTCGAGTTGAAACTCGCCCAGGCAGTTCGTTTGCGACTGGGCCAGCACGCGTCTGCCTTCGTTTAAACTGACTGCGACTGCCCCCAAATTCTTCCCGGGATTGCTCGCATGCAGAATCTGACCGAGCAACGCCACGGTATCCGCGTCGTCCTGCGGCTCGATTCGAAGATCGACCCGGTACTCGCCTGAGCCGAACAGAAGCTGTCGCGGGTTCGCTGTGGACGACCGCACCCCAGCCTGCGCTGGCGCGATCGAGCTATCGAACAACAGTTGCGCGACAAGCGATTTCGGTCCCCTTGCTTTCCGCGGTTCGTGCGTCGAATAAAGCGCCTTTGCGATGCGTACCGTCCCCGCAGGCGGCTCCGAAGCGGGTAGCCGGTGGGCCGCTCGCGCGACGCGTTGCCATGTTTCGCTGGCTCGGGCGCACTTGCGGCAGTCGGCAACGTGTTGCTTCATAGCCTTCAGCCGGTCCGCTGATCCGATGTTTCGCGCGAGATCCGCCAGTTCTTCCAATGCAAAATGCCCCTTTTTCCCCCGTTCCTTCATTGCCCCTCCGATCCCTTTCATTGAGTCTGTCTCCTTGCCCACGCGTATAAGGGTATCGGCCATCCCAGAAAATATAGGGTCCTACAGGAACACGGAATACAGTGTTCTGAGTAGGTAAGGCCCGCAATATCACCTTGTTACGCGCAGGCGGGTTTTGCCAACCAATACGAACGGCGCCCAGTAATAAGGATGGGCGTGGGCCGCCCTCAGTTCGGCCATGGAATTCTGCAGGGCGACTGGAATGTCGGAGGTCGAGCCAATATGGCGGTAGAACAGCGCCATGAAATCGGCAGTCGTCCGGTCCTGCACATCCCACAGCGTCAAGAGCAGCGAGCGCGCACCAGCGTGGAGCAGCCCGCGGACAAGACCAAGCAGTTCGTCGCCCGCCCCCACAACATTCATGCCCGTGGCGCAACCGCTCAGCGTGACCAGGTCGGCGTTCAATTGCAATTGATAGAGGTCGTACAGGTTCAGGTAGCTCTTGCCGAGCCGGATGCCCGAAAACAGCGGATTGTCTGGGCGGTAATGCCCATGCGTCGCGATATGAATCAGGCGGCGATCCGCGCCCTTTTCGTGCAACGCGGCCTCGCCCGCTTCCGCTCCCACCACCAGTTCAGAGTTCGCCAGCGCTCGCGAAACAGACTCAGCTTCGTTCTGGATAAGCGGTGCGCGGGCGTCTGGAACGCCAATCACGAGCGGGACTCCGGATGCGACCGATGGTTTGCGCTGGCACAATGCGAAGATGCCGGCACTGGGCGCATAGGAAAACGTGAACGAATCGGCGAGATAGCGCTCGCCGTCGAACAGCGCATGAAACGGCAGGTAGTGCAGGATCCCGTGCGGAACGATAACGAGGTGTTTCGCCGAGAATCGTGCGCGTAGCGGGGCCATCAGTTCGGTGTAAAGCTCGAGAAGATGGGCTTGGGTCGCGGCGACCAGCTGATTTTCGAAGTTCCGAACGTAGTCGGCAGCAAGGCGGAATTTCGAAATCTGAAAATCGAGCATGCGCATCAGGTTGGTGACGCGCGAGATCGGCGTTAGCGGTGCGATCTCCAGCGAGTCACGCGTCACCACAGCAGCGACCACATTGTCGCGTATAGTAAAAAACTCAATCAGCGCGGCGTCGGCGGGAAGGCAATTGCGAACATCCTCAAGCGGGTTCATCTGCGCGACGCGGTCGGAGTTTTCGCTCGAATCCGCCGCAGAGACCTCGCGTAAAACGCGCAACAGCTCGTTCTCTTGTGCGAGGGCCTCGCGCTGCAGTTTTTCGATTTTTTCCGGTGACGGCTGTTCGGCGCGCAGTTGTTCTTGCTCGATTCGGCGGTAATACCAGTTGAGCTCCTCGCGCATATCGCGGATGCGTCGCACGAGCCCGCTCTGGCCGCCTGAAGTCTCAGTGGTCGCCTCGCGCTCTTCGCGGTTCATGCGCTCGGCGAGGCTGCGCGATTTGGCGAGTTCGATATACCGGAAGCACTCGGAAGTAGCGTCAGGCCGGGCGAGATCGGCCAGGCACACTTCTGCGAGTCGTTCGTATACCGTGAGTCGGTCCTTCATAAACGAAATCTTCAGTTCTTCGGTGCGCAGGCTGCTGCGGAGCGTTTCGAAGTAACTCCGCGCCTGCTGATACGATTCATACGCGCCCGCAGGATCGCCCGAGGCTTGCTGTGCTTCGCCGAGCAGGAAATACGCCTGCTGATTCAGCACCGGAGCTTCGAGCTTCGTAAGGCGTTCGATCGCGCGTTGACATTCGTTTTTGGCCGCGGACGCTTCGCCCCGACGAAGCGCCAGCCGTGCGAACAGCAGATGGCACAGCACAGCCTTGCCGGGCAGATATGAGCCGTCGAAAAAACCAGCCGCCCGCGCGCACAGCCGCTGCGCTTCGAACAACCGTCCTTCATTGAATAGCACGAGCGCCTGGTACAGGTCGATCAGCGAAGGCCAGACGAGATTCTTTTCCCGGACGAATTTCGTTCGCGCGGCGCCAAACAGTTCGATCGCGCGAACCGCTTTTCCGAACTGGCTGAAACCCATCGCCTCGTACGCCTGGCACTTCGCCTCTTCGTAGCCCATTCCGAGCTTTTGAAAGAGCGCTTGGCCTTCGTGCGCCATGTGGATGGCTTCATGGCTCAGGTTCAATTCGAGATAAATCTCGGAAAGATCCAGATGGCAGAGAGCGAAGTGATAATGATCGCCCGTCGCTTCGCAACGGCGCCGCGCGGCGTGCAGCATTTCGATCGCCCGGCTATGCTGGCCGCGCAGGTAATAAAGATAGGCGATGTTGTAATCGGCCTGGGCGCGTAGCATTGGCATCTTGTCTTCGCCGCACAGCAGTTGCGCGCGTTCGTAGGTCGCCAGCGCGTGCGGAAAATCGTTCAGCGTAATCAGGCACATCGACATGTTCGACAGCGCGATCACCAGTTCCTCGGAATCGCCATAGCTGAGGAGCTGTTCGTACGCCCGTTCGTAGCAAGCGAGCGCCTCTTCGAATCGGTCCTGGCGGTGATAAATGTTGCCGACATTATTTGCGAGGCGCGCCAGCCTGCGCGTGTCGCCGAGTTTTGTGAAGATACTGCGCGCCTGGTCCGCCGCGGCGATAGCGCGATCGTGTTCCCCAAGCAGGATCAGCGCTTGCACTGAATTGGTCAGAGTGCGCGCGATCTGCTGGTCGTCGTCCAGCTTTTCGAAGAGCTTCAGGGCCTGCTGGTAATAGTCGGCCGCTTCCTGGTTTCGTCCGGCGAGGTTAAGCGCGTTGCCTTTAGCACGCAAACTGAGCCCGAGAACGGACTGGTCGCCGTGCCGCCGTGCGAGAAACAGAGCGGCGTCGGCGATGCGCAGGGCCCGCGTCGTATCGGCTCGCCCTTGCGCGACCACAGCCTCCGCGAGCATTGTGGCGAACTCCGGAGTATCGAGGCGCCGCTCGCGCGCAAAGAATTTGCGCAACGCATCTTCGCCGGAAAGTCCGCTAATTGTTGCCAGGATCTCGCCGTCTGCTATGGTAGGTAGTGGCTTTCGCGTGCGCGGCTTGGCGCGTTTTTTGGTTTTCGCTGCTGCGGGTGACACTAGAATCCTGCGTCGGCGAGTTGCCGCCGGAGCTTATCGAGGCAGCGCTGGCGGATAAAGCCGATCGAACCGACTGCGATGCCGAGCGATTTCGCGATCTCGCGGTACTCGCGCGGCGGCTCCTCAAAGAAAAGCATCCGTACAAGTTCCTGGCAGCGCGAAGGCAACGCTGACATCGCTTGGCGGAGATGCTGTTCTTCCTCTGCTTCACGCAGAATGCCTTCAGCCTCCGGCGCCACCGGTTCCAGCTTCGAGGTGTGATTCTCGTCGAGTTGATCGGTGCGGAGGCGCTGGCGCTTGTCGCGAAAACATTTGTGCGCGGTCACCTGCATGATCCACTTCGGCAGCGCCGCCGGCTTGCGGATCTTCGGCAACTCGGCGAGCAGTTCCACGCACACGGCCTGGAAAACATCGGACGCCTCGTCGGGTGAAAATCCGTACTTCACCGGTATCGAATAAATCAGGTTTTTGTACTTCTCGATAAGCGCGGACCAGGCCTCTTCGCTGCCCTTCAGGCATTCGCGCACGAGTCGCGTGTCGGTCCACGCGGTTGGCCGAGCATGTGTGGCTGAGCTCTTCTGCTTCGATACTTCGCGTTCCGTCGCAATTTCACTGAACATAGAGTCGTTCAACGTTCCACAGCGCGTACGGATCGAGAATCGCCGGATGGAAATCCGCGACGTTGTCCTTCGCCCCGGCCAGAACGTCCGGGCTGACCAGGCAAATCAGCGGCATCTGCTGATAAAGAATTTCCTGCACGCGATCGTAGAGTCCCTTTCGTTGCGAGTAATTCATCGCAACGAGCTGTTGTTCCATAAGGCGGTCAATGTTCGCTTCCCACGGCGTCGCCGGCTTTTGCTGGCTGGGATGCCACAGGTGCGTGCTCCCGCTCGAAAGCCAAACGTTCATCTCCGGATTCGGATCGGTGTCGCCATTTGCCAGGCCCATCACGGCCGCTTCGTAATTATATGTGTTGAGCAGTCGGTCCACGACCGCACGGAATTCGAGCGGCACTACGTGCACGTTCATACCAAGCTGGCTCAAATCATCCTGAATCAGTGTCGCCATCTTCGAACGCTGCACGTTCGACGACGTGCTGAGGATCGAAAATTCTACCGGTTTGCCGTGAGAATCGATCAGCGTGCCTGCGCTGTTCCAGCTGAAGCCTGCGGATTTCAGAAGCTGCCGCGCCGTGTGGATCGACCGTGCTGGATGAGGGATTTTGTCATCGGTCCACAGCTTGTCCCCCGGCGTAACGGGACCCCAAATCGAAGTCGCTCGGCCGTTGTAGACGAGACGCACGATGGCCTCGCGGTCGATCGCTGCCGATACGGCTTGCCGGAAACGGACGTCGCGAAACCACGCCTGTTTTGCCGCGATTTCCGGCAATCCTTTCGATGAAACGTCGTTTAGGTTGAAGAAAAGAAAATTGAATTCGAGCCCAGGGCCAAGATCGTAAAGATGGTAATGCCGAGCGGCCGCCGTTTGTTGCAGCACGCCGAAATCTTCCGCATTGAAACGGCTCAGCACGTCCGTATCGCCCGACTGAAACCGGATCACTTGCGCGTCTTCGCTATCGACGAAAAGAAATACCACTCGATCGAGATAGGGCAGGTGTGTGCCCGCGCGGTCTTCCTTCCAATAGTAAGGATTTCGCTCCAAAACGATCCGCACGCCGGGAACGTATTCCTTCAACCGGAACGGCCCCAGGCCTGCGAATTGTGGGGGTGCCGTTGTAAGTGGCCACACCTGATCAAATTTCCCAGCCTTGTATTCGTCCTCGAGCAGATGCCGCGGAAGCATCGCCACGCTGTCAAACAGACGTTCGGCTGCCGCGTATGGTTCGGCAAGAGTAAAACGAACCGTATCGTCGTCGATTTTCTCCACTGCGATGGGTTTGCCACCGATAATCATCTGATTGCGCTGCGACGAATTGACCTTCGGATCGAGATAAACGTGAAAACTGAAAACCACGTCGTCCGCCGTGAACGGCTGCCCGTCGGAAAAGCGTACGCCCCGCCGCAACTTCAGCGTGTAAACCCGGCCGTCCGATGAAAGTTTCCACGATTCCGCCAAGGCGGGCTCGGTTTTCAATGTGCCGCGATTGATATGGATCAGATCCGCCGTCAGGCAACGGATCACATCGCGCGACGAGATATCGGTTGCCAGCACGGGATTCAGAGTCTTCGGTTCGGAACGCAGCGCGACCACAATCTGCCCGCCGTCGTGGCCGGGAGGGTTGTCCGTCACGAGAAAGTCTTCCCCATGCGCCCCGCGCGAGGCGCCCGCCGCGTTTGGCAGACTGTGGGCACTCACGACCGCCGCGCAGAGGACGGCAGCTGCCAAGTGCAGGGACATCGACGCGAATTGAGGGAAACGCCTCATACCGAACTCTTACCAAAGATTCCGCTGTTCTCACAGCGCCACGGACTTCAGGCGTTCCTGCATGGTATCAGCGACGAAGTAATAGGCAAGAAACACGGGCACAAGTATCAGCGCCGGGATGAACATCCACCAATCCGACACGAGAACCGCGTACCGCTGCAGCGGCGCGAAAAGGCTGCCCCAGCTCGGCATCGGTTCTCCCACTCCGAGCCCAAGGAAGGTAAGCGTAACTTCCGCCAGAATGTATTGAGGAATCAGCAGGGCGAGTTGCGTCAGGATGATGCCGTACGTTTGCGGCACCACATGCTGCCGCAGCAGGAACAAGTCCGAAGCTCCGAAGCCGCGTGCCGCAAGGACGAAGTTGCGCTCCTTCGCGCTCAGCACGGCGCCGCGAATCAAGCGTCCCGGTCGTGACCACCCGATCAGCCCTATGACGCAAATCAGCAACAGAAAAACCTGGGATTCGCTAACGTGCAGCGGAAGCGCGGATCGAACAGCCAGCAGCAGATACAACCAGGGAAGCGCGAGGAAAAGTTCCGCGCTGCGCATGAGGACGTCGTCGATCCATCCACCGTAGAATCCTGCCAGCGCGCCAACCGTGATTCCAATTCCCACCGAAAGCGCTGCCGCCAACAATCCGGCAAGCAGCGAAAGCTGACCTCCATAGAGGAAGCGAGAGAATTGATCACGGCCATAGCCATCGCTGCCCAGAAGGAAGATTCGTCCGGGCGAATCGATCTCGAAAAGATGCAGCGACGATGAGAAGAGCCCGGCGACTGTGTATCGCGGCCCGCTCGCGAAAAACTGAATCGGATAAACGTGCGAGTGGTCTGCCGCGAAGCCCGAAAGCGCCGAGGAATCGTACTGAAGTCCGTAAACGAAGGGCCGCACATGGAATTTGCCTTGCCCATCCACGAAATGGACGCGAGTCGGCGGCGCGAACGGGAAGTCGCGATTCTGCGTCGCAAAATTGTAGGGCGCGAAAAATCCCGCGAATAGAACGGCGAGATGAAATGCCGCTAGAAACGCGACCGTGACCCACAGTTTGCGCCGCTGCTTCATGATTGGACTCGAATGCGCGGATCGACCGCGAAAAGAATCAGATCGGCCAGAAAGTTGCCGACGATCAGGAAAACAGCGGCGACCATCACGGTACCGGCAACGACGTAAACGTCGCGCGCGAGCACAGACTCCAGCAGCAGCGGACCGAGTCCCGGCCAGCTGAGAACCACTTCCGCCAGCGCCGAGGCGCTCAGCATTCCCGCGATCGAGAGTCCGAACAGCGAAATGAGCGGGTTGGCCGCTACAGGCAACGCGTAGCGAAAGAGAATGCGCATACGCGAGATGCCGTGCGCGCGAGCGGCGCGAATGAATGGCGACGCGAGGACGTCGATCATGCTGGACCGGATGTGCCTTACGAGTGTCGGAAGCGCGACGAGAGCAAGTCCAGCCGCGGGCAGGACCAGATGTCTTGCAATATCAAGCGCGATGGCCCAGAAGCCGGCATTCGCGTCCGCTGCGGCAGACACCATTCCTCCTGCCGGGAACCAGCCGGTCCGCACAGCGAGCAGCAGGAGCAACAGAAAAAGTAGCAGGTCGGGAACCGTCAACAGCGTGGACGTCGCTATACCGCTGACGCGATCGGGCCATTTGCCTTTCGTGGCGGCGCTCCAGATACCGATTGGAATGGCGATCAGCCAACTGAGCAGCGTCGCCGTTCCTGTAAGCAGAAGCGTATTGCGCGCCCGGTCGCGCAGGAGCGGTCCGACAGGACTCTTGTACGCAAGAGAGAAGCCGAGCTGGCCGTGCATCAGTGCAGCGACCCAGCGTTCGTATCGAACAGGCAGAGGACGGTCCAGCCCATACTGCGCGCGAAGACCTTCAATCGTTTGCGGCGAAATTTCCGGATTCAGCCGCAGCCCGTCGAAGAAGTCGCCGGGCGTGAACTGAAGCAGTGCAAAGGAGAGAAACGACACTGCGAGCAACAGCAGTACCGCATGTGCGAGTCGTCGGGCGAGGAATCTCACGCGAGCCCCTTGGCGCGACGGCTCGCACAGATCGATTCGACCGTTCGCATCGCACCCAATAATTCCTGCGTGCTTGCATGTTCCGCGTTCGCGATCAGTTCAGCTGCGCTCTTTTGCTCGACAATTTTGCCGGCGTGCATGACTGCGATTTCGTCGGCGAATTCGCACGCGGCTCTCAGATCGTGCGAAATATGAATGTACGTGAGCCCGCACGCGCGTTGAATCTCGGAAAGTAGCAACAGGATCGACTCTTGATTCGCCAGGTCCAAGCTGGAAAGTGCTTCGTCCAGAATCAGCAGCGCCGGCT
>JBOGNK010000159.1:0-22868 GCA_050747085.1 Candidatus Acidiferrales bacterium | reverse complement strand
GTGGGTGAACAATGCGATGGTTTCCGTCTTTTCGCCGGTCAAGGAAATGAAGGCCGACGAATACAAGCGCGTCACCGACGTTACTTACCTCGGCACGGTAAACGGCACGCTGGCCGCGCTCAGGCGCATGCTGCCACGCAATCGCGGAAAGATCGTTCAGGTAGGCTCGGCTCTGGCTTACCGCAGCATACCGCTGCAATCCGCATATTGTGCCGCCAAGCATGCCATCGTCGGGTTCACCGACGGTTTGCGTTGCGAACTGATTCACGACGGCAGCAGCGTCAGCGTGAGCGTCGTCCATATGCCGGCGCTCAATACGCCGCAATTCGGCTGGGTAAAAAGCAGGCTGCGCAACAAGGCGCAACCCGTGCCGCCTATTTTCGAACCGGAAGTCGGTGCCCGCGCCGTGTTCTGGGCTGCCCATCACGACCGGGGTGAACTCTACGTCGGAGGTTCGACCGTTAAGGCGATTATTGGCAACAAGCTCGCCCCGCGCCTTCTCGATCATTATCTTGGGCACACCGGCTACGAATCGCAGCAGACCAATCGTCCCGAAGATCCTGGCCGCCCCGACAATCTGCGGCAACCCCTCGATCAGGACGTTGATGTCGGCACTCACGGATCGTTTGATACTCGCTCGCAGTCCCACAGTTTCGAGCTGTGGACTGATCTTCGGCGCGCGAAGATCCTTGCCGGAGTGGGGCTGTCAACTCTGGCGCTGGGACTTTTTCTTCGATCTTTTCGCAAATCTTCGAACCGGGGGATGCCGGCCGCCCAGGCTGTCGATTGATCAGATTGATCAGCTTGATCAGCGCTTTCGCGGAAACGAATTCATGACGCCAGCGGGCAAACGAACGGACGCACCGACCGCTTCATTCTGGAGTCACGTTCGGGGCAGCGGCGCACTCCTGCTAACGATCACCGTTAGCAGCACAGGGACTCTTGACTTGAATGAGCACCGCGCCTAAATTCGCCACAGCGAAAATTGACCGGCTCGCCGTCACGGCGGCAACGATACCCACCGACTTTCCCGAGTCCGACGGCACACTCGCCTGGGATAAGACCACCATCGTAATCGCTGAAACGGTGTGCGGCGGTGTTTCGGGCCTCGGTTACACCTATGCGGACCTAAGTGCTGCGACCCTCATCGAAAGTCTGCTGACGAAAGTTGTTGTTGGCCGCGATGCGATGGACATTGCCGACGCTTGGAATGCCATGGTCCACGCCGTGCGCAACCTCGGGCGTCCCGGCATATCTTCGATGGCGATTTCAGCCGTCGATATTGCTCTCTGGGACCTCAAAGCAAAACTGCTGCGTCTGCCATTGATCAAACTGCTGGGGGCCGTGCGTTCCAGCATTGCCGTTTACGGCAGCGGCGGCTTCACGTCCTATTCCGACGATCGGCTTCAGAGACAATTCGCCGGCTGGGCCGAATCTGGAATTCGCATGATGAAAATGAAGGTAGGCCGCGAGCCCGGCCGTGACGTCGAGCGCGTTCGCTGTGCCCGCGCTGCCATAGGCGAAGCAGCGCAGCTGTTCGTCGACGCAAACGGCGCTTACACTCGAAAACAAGCGTTGTCGCTGGCGTCGCTTTTTAACGAGTCGAAGATCAGCTGGTTCGAAGAGCCTGTGTCTTCCGACGATCTGGAAGGTCTGCGTCTGATTCGCGACCGCGCGCCGGAAGGGATTGCCATAGCGGCGGGCGAATATGGCTACGATGCTTTTTATTTTCGCCGGATGCTCGACGCTGGAGCCGTCGATGTTCTGCAGGCGGATGCGACGCGTTGTGGCGGGATCACCGGCTTTTTGCAAGCTGATGTCTTATGCGCTGCGCACAGCCTTCCGCTCTCCGCTCACACCGCGCCCGCTGTCCACATGCATGCCTGCTGCGCTGCGGATCGGGCCGTTCATCTGGAATACTTTCATGACCATGCGCGCATCGAAAACCTGATCTTCGATGGCGTGCAGCCGCCCAGGAACGGCGACCTGTCGCCCGACCTCTCACGCTACGGCCTGGGCCTGGAAATCCGCCGCGACGAGCTATCGCGCTATCCTGCGCGATGAGCAATACGAACTCGTTCCGCTATCAAGTCGACCGATCACGCCAATGCCGGCTGGCGACGTGTCTATCGTTGAGGACTCACGCAGCCGCAATCTGCGCAGCTCGCGCGCAGCTCCGAAGCGGTAAGGTTTCTGTTTTTTCAGTGGAGGTTGGGTTGGCTTTATCCCATCGCTGGCTTGCAGAGACTGTCATCGCGTCTTTGACGAATTGCGCTGTGTCAAGCCACACGCGTCCGAGGGCACACCGCTCAGCGCGCTCGCGCTCTATTTAGCATATTGGTTGTGCGTCGTTCCGCGAATACGGGGCAGAAGCCAGCGCCACAACCAAGAACCGATCCGCGGGAGCGGACGGTATTGGCAAGATCCTTGCTGATATGTCCCGCGACGGACATGATGGTCATTTCGCTGTCTGAGAAACGCATCAGCGATGCAACCGGCGCGGGCTAGCGCGTACCATTTAGTGCACGTTTGCGCTACAGGACAAACCCGGAGTGACAGTTGCTTGATCGTTTGGCTAGGGTTGTTTGGGGTAAGGGGGTACGAAAGATGAGAAAAATCATCCTGGTGATCCTTTTTTTCGTCTGCCCGTTTGTTCTTCACGCCGACACGTACTACCAGTTCACGCTGTCAAATGTCACGTTTGTCGGAAACAACAACTGTTCAGGCCCCTGCACAGAAGTACTGAACGGCCAGTTCGTGCTGGACCTGTATGCACCGCTTCCCGGTCAAGAGCCTGCGGGAGTTATCGTGCCAGGAACATTGTCATTCACCGCAACCGGCCCGCTTGGCCACTTCGTTTGTTGCGTTACGGGTAGCCTCTTTCAGGATGCTATGTTCATCGATCCACCTGGCGCAAATTCGGGGGAGGACGGCATAGATGAGTTCGAAATTCTTAACTTCCCAGAGGGAGGGGCTACCACCAATCCGTTCATCCAGATGGATTTGTGCCAGACCGCTGCGTGTTCGGCTGACTTCTGCAGTTTAAACCCCTCTTGCTTGCTCTATCCTCCAATCGCCCCATACCCGACCTTCTCGTTTCCGCCCACCGCCCCTGGCGGACTTTTGCCGACCTCGGGCGACATCGCTGTCGAGGAAGTGTCTCGACCTGTGCCTGAGCCGCGCGCAGCGTGGTTGCTCGGCCTTGGAGTTTTGGCGGTGCTTGGCCTTTGGAGTCGGAGGCGTGATCACATGGATTGTAACCGTAAGATTATCGAAAATGCGATCCAAACCAGCGGCGTCGCGTGAAGATCTGCCGTTAGGCCTGCAAGTAGAACAGCGGCGGTTCCTTGTCGGCGGAGCCCCGCTCAGTCGAGCGGCAGAAACCTGCGCGCAGCAATGATTCGTTAAGTGCCGGCGCAAAGGACAGAACCGCGCGGCAAGCGCATGTCGGAAACAGTTCTCCCGGATTGCCAGAAGATACACCACAGACGTTAAACCGGGAGTCCGACTCCAAATTTAGTCTGATTTTTCCTCTCTCGGCCACAATCGGCTCGACGGGCGTTTCCGGCGGCATGGAGTACTTGAGAAACCACGTCGAGATTGCGTAAGGCACATCGCGGGCGCCGAGCTTGATCTTCCGGCACTCTTCGACGGCTTCTCAAGGTAGTACTAGTGTGCCGGGCGCTGTCCAGAATTGGGACTAGTCTCCAACCCAAAGCGCTAAGATTGCTATTTTTCAGGCTGAGCGGCCTGAGACATAGGTAACAGATTGTACCGGACACACATGGGTGACACTTTCTCCTCTCAATGGGGAGGGAGCGATCCCTTTGAAGGAGTGTTCGGTGCTGGACGAAAGACTGCAGTTTGTGGCTCGCCGGCTAGCCTGGCGAGGCGATGGCGGAACTTTGCCGGGAGTTTGGGATCTCCGGAAGACCGGCTACAAGATATTTGATCGCTATCAAGAATGTGGCACTCATGGGCTCACGGACAGAAGTCGCCGGCCCTATCGTTACGCCAATCAGCCTCCCTTCCAAGTCGAGCCCGGCTGAGGTCTATCGGTCTTCTCACCGTCCCTACACAGGAGCCGGATGTCGACTATCCGTTCCACGACAAAACCATCGTGGTCACCCGCTGTGGACGCATCTGTCTGGGCCGAAAGAAAATCAATTTCAGCCAGGTCTTTGCCGCACAGGCCGTCGGCATCAAAAAAGTGCACGGCGACATTTGGCTGGTCAGTTTTATTGATGATGATTTGGGTTACTTCGATCTGGAGACTCGGGTGCTCGAACCGCTCGAAAATCCCTTCGGCCCAAAAGTGTTACCTATGTGACCGGTACGTTGTGTAACCCATGTCTCCGGGCTGGACCCAGGTTAGTTTGGGGTGAGCGATGGGATTTGAACCCACGACCCTCGGTTCCACAGACCGATGCTCTACCAGCTGAGCTACGCTCACCACCGATTGATAAGAAGTTTACGATAGTTTCTCTTCTCGGAAAAGCGCCACCGGGTCGAGGACCGCTTTGCCTGGGCAGGTCCCGAAGCTGGCGCGAACGCGTCCCCGCAACACCAAATCGCGCACGCCCGCAAATATTTCGGCATCTTCCTCTCTAAGTGCAGCATCCACGTTATATACCGGGCTACAAGACAGCCATTGCGGGCGCCATGAACGTAGTCGGTTTGTTAGAATTGGTGGGTTCGGGGGAATGCCGCGGCTAAACTGCGGTTAGCATGGCGCAAACGAAAACGAAAAGACGGTGGGTCGGCCTTGCGTTGGCCATTGGGCTTGCCGTCATTGTGACGCTCATTTTGGCATCGCGCGGCCACGATCCCACGGTTACGGTGGTGGCGACGACGCGCCAGGACCTGAACGCGATTGTCACGAGCAACGGCAAGGTGGAGCCCATTTCGCCCACGATTGCGCGCGCGCAATACCCAGCGTTTGTGAGCCGCGTTTTCGCTATGGAAGGACAAAACGTTCGCCGCGGCGAAATAGTTCTGAAACTTGATTCGTCTGACGTTCAGAGCCAATTGGCACAGGCCAGGAACGCGTTGCTTGCGGCGCAGACGGAATTGCACAACGCGCACGCCGGAGGCCCACCAGTGCAGGTTGCGGAGCTTGAGGGAGATTTGCAGCAGGCCAGGGTTGAAGTAACGAACCTCGAGCGGGATCACAAAGCGCTGGTCGCGCTGGTTGCAAAGCAAGCCGCCACGCAGGACGAGTTGGCGCAGAACGAAGCCAATCTTGCGAAGGCTCGCGTGAAGCTGCAGTCATTGGAGCAGCGTAAGCAGGCGCTTGCAGACAGCGCCTCCGTCAGCGGGCAGTCGGCAGAGCTGACGATCAGCCAGCAGCGCGACGTAATCCGTTCGCTCGAGGACAAATTGAAATCGGCGACCGTGGTTTCACCCGTAGACGGCACTTTGTACTCGCTCCCCGTTCGTGCCGGGGACTACGTTCTAACTGGACAGGTGCTGGCCGAAATGGCGGACCTGCGGCACGTCCGTGTCCGGGCCTTCGTTGATGAGCCTGATCTGGGCTGGCTTGAAAAGGGACAGAGCGTGGAAGTGGCATGGGACGCGCGGCCGGGGGAAGTTTGGACTGGGAACACGACGCAGATTCCGAAGCAAGTGGTACCGCGCGAGAGCCGCAGCGTTGGAGAGGTGCTGTGTTCCGTGAACAACAGCAGCAACGAGCTGCTGCCGAACGTGAATGTGGAAGTACGCATCACGGTGCGCGAACGAAAAGCTTCGCTAGTAGTGCCACGCGCTGCCGTCTCATACGACAAGAAGGGCCAACGCTACGTCTATATTTTTGACGACGGCAAAGTGCGTCGCCGGAACATCGTTGTAGGTATTGCGAGCGCGTCGAATTACGAGGTGCTTTCGGGGTTGACGCTGGGCGAGGAAGTCGCCTTGCCGGCCAACGTTCGATTGCGAAACGGCATGAGCGTCAAAACTGCGGAGGGACAGTGAGATTGAGGTGCCCTCTGACAAGTTACCTCGCCTTTCCGTTATTGGTCATGGCAATCGTTGCTGCTCCTCGTGCGTTTGCGGCGCCCTTTGAGAATTTCTCAGGCTCGGCAAATTCGTTGCCGCTTCTGGAATCGGCTCAACACCAGTTTGGGACAGGGAATTACTCTGCAGCCATCGCCACGTTGCGCTCTGTGATTTCACGGGATACTTCGAACGCGGAAGCATTCTATTGGCTCGGCCGTTGTTTCTACGAAATCCATGACCTGGATCAGGCGATCAGCCATGCGGAAAAATCCGTTGCGCTGGAACCGCAAAGCTCAGTTTACGAAGACTGGCTGGGCCGCGCCTACGGCGCCAAGGCCGATCGTGACAAGAGCTACTTCGTAGCTCGCAAAATAAAGAAACATTTTGAGAGAGCCGTGGAACTCGACCCGCGTAACCTGTCTGCGCGGCGTGATCTGGCCGAATTCTGCGCGCAGGCGCCCTGGGCCGTGGGCGGTAATATGGGTGAGGCGGTCGTTCAGATCGACGCCATCGCTAAGGTTGATGCGATCGCCGGTCACGTGGCGCGAGCGTCATTTGATGTAGAGGCGCTGAAGAGGCCCGATTTGGCCGGCAGTGAATATAAGCAGATTCTCACGGTGAAGCTAAAGGACCTGCAGCCGTACTTCGACGCGGTTGTGTTTTATCAGGGGCAAAACAAGCCGGAGGAAATGAACGCATTTCTTGATGCCGCCGCCCGTGTAAGCCCGGGCGATTCACGGCTGATGTTTTATCGGGGCACGGCGATGACCATCAGCGGCACAAATCTCGATCGCGCTGCTCGATACTTGAAATCCTATCTCGCCGGCACTCCAGACCGAAGCGAATGGCCGTCGCACGCAGCAGCGCGTGAGTGGCTCGGCCGTCTGTACGAGATCCAGGGCCGCCGGGTGGAAGCTGCGGAGCAATATCGCGCATCGTTGCAGCTCGATCCAGGGCGATCGAGCGCCCAGACTCGTCTCGAAAAGCTTGAGAAGGAATCCCTGTAACGCGCTCCTAGACCGACAATCCGAACAGCACACGAGAATCATAAGCAGAACTCATGAGTAACACCGCCGCTTTCTGGCAAGAAAACCTGCAACTTGCGATGCAAGCTCTGCGCGCGAACAAAGTGCGCGCCGTATTGACCATGCTGGGCGTCATCATCGGAAGCGCATGCATCGTTCTGGTTGTGACTGTTTCGCTCACCGGCCGTCACTACATCATTTCAGAAATTGAAGGTGTCGGCTCTAACCTCGTGCTGGCCGAGACCATCAATCCCGGCACATCGCAGAATCTCGTGCTCTCCGACCAGATTACGCCGGGCGATTTGGAAGCGGTGGAGAACGAGATCCCACAAATCGAGCAGGCCGCCGGAACCACCGATCTTCGCATGAGCATCACTGTAGCAGGCCAAGTGCATCCGATCAGTCTGGTGGGGGTGACGGATGGATTCAACGAAGTGCGCCATCTCGTCGTTTCGCAAGGAAGATATTTCGACCAGGACGATATGATTTCACGTAGCAAGGTGTGCCTGGTGACGGAACCGCTCGCCTCCACGCTCTTTCCCTACAGCAATCCAGTCGGGCAGACTCTCAGGATCGGCGAGCTCTATTTCACGATCATCGGCGTGTTTCACGAACGCGTGGCCACCTTCGGACAGACGGAGATCACTCCGGAGACCGTGATCGTCCCATTCCCCCTGATCAAGGACTACACAGGGTCCGATTATTTCAAATCGTTCTACGCGCAGGCCGACAGCCCGCAGGACGTGCCGTATGTGACACAGCGCGTCGCCGACGTTATCGCCGGCCGGCACCGTCCTGGTGCAAAGTATCGCGTATGGAATTTGGCCAGCATTCTGGATGCAGCGCAGAACATTTCCCGTGCCCTCACCATTCTTCTCATCGTCGTGGCGCTGATCGCGCTTACGATTAGCGGAATCGGAATTATGAACATCATGTTAGTGACGGTCACCGAGCGAACGCGCGAAATCGGAGTTCGGAAAGCCATTGGCGCTCCGCATGACGCAATCCTGTACCAGTTCTTGGCAGAAGCAATTTTGATCAGCGCCACAGGTGCGCTGATCGGCATCGCGATCGGGGTTCTGGTACCGGTAACTGTCAATTTCATTCTCCACTTGCCGGTGATAGCCGACCTGCTTGCCGGTGTTATACCCGGAGGCGTTACCATTCCAATTTCCTGGGTGTCTGTCGTGCTTGCGTTTGTCGTCTCCTGTTCCACCGGCCTCGTATTCGGTTATCTTCCCGCCGAACGCGCGGCTCGCCTCCAGCCAACGGAAGCGCTCCGCTATGAATAGAGTCGCTTACATTGTCCTTGTGTCGCTCCTCGGATGCGCTGCCAGTCTGTGTCGGGCGCAGAGTGTCGCGGGCCAGCGCACGCTGTCGCTCCGCGAAGCAGTGACGCTCGCTATGGAGAATTCGCGCGATCTGCGGCTCGCACAGGTCGAATATCAGGTCGCGGCGAACGCGGCTCGGCTCGATCGCTCGGCCTTTCTGCCCAATCTCTACACGGGCGCCGGTTACGTCTATACCCACGGCTTTCCCTCGACTCCCGGAGGTGGCCTGCCGGCTGTTTTTGAGCTCGACTACACCGAGACCTTGTTCAATCCGCTGTTGAAGGGCACGCAACGCGCCGACGAGGAACGCGCCAAAGGCGAACTGGCATCGATCAAGCAGACCCGAGAGAACGTCATGGTGCAAACCGCGTCAACTTATCTCTAACTGGCAGAGATTCGGCACCTCGCAACCCTCATGAGCAGCGATGAGGCGGGCGCGGAGAAAATCGTGCAGATTATGCAGGAGCGCGTCGCTGCAAACCAGGCGCTTCCAATCGACGAAACGAAAGCCGAACTCACGCTGGCCCGAATTCGCGAACGCCTGCTCAAGCTGCAGGATCGCGACGACACTCTCACTCAGAAAATGCACGATCTCACCGGTATTCCCGGCGATCAGACGATCGCGGTCGAAACGGTCGAGCCCAACTTTGCTTCCCAGGTTCCCCAGGCAAACATCGCCAATCTCGCGGTGCAGAATAGTACGGCCATTCAGCAAGCAGAAAATGAACGCGCTGCCCGCCAGCACCTGTTGCGCGGCGCTCA
The DNA here is from genome assembly GCA_050747085.1 of Candidatus Acidiferrales bacterium. GTDB lineage: Bacteria > Acidobacteriota > Terriglobia > Acidiferrales > UBA7541 > Palsa-295. The sequence goes on along the minus strand of JBOGNK010000159.1, from coordinate 13,756 downwards.
CCTGGCTTACTGGCCGACGGCTAACGTCGTCGGACAATATCAGGTCCTGAGCGACATCAACAATTACAACCTGTATTACAGCAGGCCAATCCCGCGAAACAATTTCAACTTCGGCATCGAGCTCACCATCCCATTGTTCGCCAGCAAAACCCGTGCCACTGTCGCGCTGGCAAGAAGCCAGTTGAGCGAAGCCGAACTTGCCTTGAGCAATCAGCGGCAGCAGGTTAGGCTGGAGGCTACGCAGTCGACTCACCAGTCCAGAGAGCTGCAGGCAAGCAGGGAAGTTGCTCGCCTCGATCTCAAAGTTGCCCAGCAAAACGCGGACATCCTTCAGGCCAACCTCGATCAAGGCAAAGCTACGCTTGCTGACGTCGAGCAGGCCCGTCTGGAAGAGAGCGATAAATGGGCCACCTTCCTGGATGCGGACGTGGCTTGGCAGGAGAGCGAACTGAAGATTCTTCAGGCCACTGGCCAGTTAGCTAAGGTGTTGCAATAGTGACGCTCTAAGTTACGTTGATGTTTGGGACGGTAGGCAAATCGAGTAGAATGTGAGTTCCTTGCGCTTGCGGCAATTGTTCAAATTCCGAGGGAGAAGACTAAATGCCTTCTGTCATGAAGACGCTCTTCTTGAACCCGCCAAGCTTCGACAAGTTCGACGGGGGAGCGGGGTCTCGCTGGCCTGCAACCCGCGAGATTGAGTCGTACTGGTATCCCGTTTGGCTGGCTTACCCCGCCGGGATGCTTCCCGGCAGTCGCCTTCTCGACGGGCCGCCGCACCATATCTCTCCGGAAGAGGTAATTCAGACTTCGCGCGACTATGAATTCGTTGTCCTGTTTACGTCCACTGTCGGCTTCCACAGCGACTTGCGCCTTGTGCGCACGATGAAAGAAAAGAAGCCCGATCTGAAGATCGCGTTCGTCGGACCACAAGTGCAGATCAAGCCCGCCGAAAGCCTGCTGGCAAGCTCCGACCTCGATTTCGTCGTTCGCGGCGAATTCGATCATGCCGTCGTGGCCTACGCGCAAGGCAAGCCGCTCTCGGAGATTCCCAGTGTCAGCTACATCAAAGATGGCAAGGTGGTTCACAATCCATCGGCCGCGCCTCTCCAGACCGCCGACCTCGATGAGCTTCCCTTTGCCACCGAGGTCTACGACGGCAACCTGACGGTTGAAAAGTACAACGTGCCTTTCTTGCTGCACCCGTTCGTTTCCTTCTACACGGCTCGAGGATGTCCGGCTCTCTGCACCTTCTGCCTCTGGCCACAGACTCTTTCGGGACACGCTTGGCGCGTGCGTTCGGTTGAGAATGTTGCGCGCGAGTTCCGCGAGGCGCACAAACGCTTCCCGCAGGCGAAGGAATTTTTCTTCGACGACGACACCTTCAACATTCGCAAAGATCGCGTCCTCGCGCTGTGCAAAGAGTTCAAGCCGGTCGGCTTCCGCTGGTCGTGCACGGCCCGCGTCCATGGAGATTACGAAACCCTTAAGGCAATGGCCGATTCCGGCTGCCGTCTATTGATCGTTGGTTTCGAGTCCGGCGACCCGCAGATTCTGAAGAACATCAAGAAGGGCGCCACATTGGAAATGGGCCGCACGTTCGTGAAGAACTGCAAGAAGGTGGGGATTCACGTCCACGGTGATTTCATCATCGGGCTCCCCGGCGAAACGAAGGATACGATCGAGAAGACCATCGACTTCGCCAAAGAACTCGATTGCGAGACGATCCAGGTATCGATGGCGCACGCATATCCTGGCACTGAGCTCTATGAGCAAGGCATGCGGGAAGGCTTCCTCGCGGGCGAAGCATTGACGGACTCGGATGGCCATCAACTTCCGCATCTCGAATATCCGGGCCTCAGCCGCGAGTACATGGTCGAATCCGTCAACCGCTTCTACGACAGCTACTATTTCCGTCCGCACGTCGCTTGGCGCATTGTGCGCGAGTCCTTGTGGGACTCACACGAGCGCAAGCGCCTGTACCACGAAGCCGTCGATTTCCTGAAGCTCCGCGCAGACCGCTGGAAAGTGGCGCGCAAGGGCGTCCAGAAGAAAGCTCTCGTTCACGTGCCGTCCATCGAACCGCGCGTCGAAACATCTATCGACTGAGCGGAGGCGAATGGCGGCCGCCTCGCACCTGCGTTTAAAAACATACATCCTCATCGGCCTGCTCGTCATATTCGGTCCATTCGGCGACCTGCTGATGAGCAAGGGCATGCGCGGAATCGGTATTCCCGCGTCATTGGGCTTCGCGCAAAGCGTCCATTATGCCGGTCTCGTCCTCGCGTCTCCTGCCGTCTGGTGGGGAACGCTTTTCATGATCGGCTTCTTCGTCTGCTACATCAGCGTGCTCAGTTGGGCAGACTACAGTTACGTTCAGCCTGCTACGGCTTTGACCTACGGTGTCGTAGCGCTGCTCGGAAAATACATCCTGGGTGAGAAAATTTCCTTTCTGCACTGGATGGGCATTATGGTCGTCTGCGTCGGCGTAGGATTCATCGGCTACACTTCTCCTGCAACAACCGAACCGCCGTTTTCGCCGCCGCCGCTCGGCACAGGGCCGCTCCGATGACCACTGAGATTTCACTCCTTGCATTCATCGTGATCGGCGGCACGTTCGGTGAAATGTGCGTCACGCGCGCGATGAAAATCATCGGCGAAGTGACGGATTTTTCTCCCCGCGGGCTGCTGCAAACGGGACGTCGCGCATTCAAGATCTGGTGGATGTGGCTGGGGTTCATCCTGATGGCTCTTTCTTACTTTTCGCTCCTTGGCATGCTGGCCCGCGAAGACGTCAGCTTCGTCATTCCCGTCACTTCGTTGGGCTACGTCGTCGGCGCCGTGGGAGGGAAGTGGTTCCTCGGCGAGGACGTCAGCTATCACCGCTGGGTCGGCGTCGGGCTGGTATGCTTCGGCGTGTATCTTATTTACGCCGGCAAGAGCTAAGCTTCCCCGATGGTCTCCGCTGCGATTCGCGACGCGCTCCTTCTGGCCGCGCTGGCGCCTTTCGGATTCTGCCTGTTCGCCATCTTCGCCGCGCGACGTTTCTTCGATTCTTCATCATCACTAGTCACTCGTCACTCGCCACTCGCCACTGGGTTGCCCGGGTCACTAGTCACTGCCTTCCCCCCCGTAAGCATTCTGCGTCCGATCTACGGCTTGGATCGCGAAGCGTACGAAAACTTTGCCAGCTTCTGCCGGCAGGATTATCCCGAATTCGAGATGCTGTTCTGCGTCTCCGACGAGAACGATCCCGCCCTCCCCGTGATTCACAAATTGATCGCCGATTTCCCTGACACAAAAATTCGTCTGCTCGTTGGTTCCCAACCCCTCGGCGTCAGCGACAAGATCAACAAGCTTTGCCGCATGGCAAAAGAGGCGCGTCACGATGTGCTCGTTGTGTGCGACAGCGACGTTCGCGTCGAGCCGGGATTCCTGCGAGCAATCGCTGCTCCCTTCGCTGATCCGCCCTTTGCCGATACGGAGGTCGGGGGCGTCACCTGTCTCTATCGCGGGCTCACGGACGGCTCGCTCGCGGGTGATCTCGAAGCCATTGGCAACAGCACCGATTTCGCGGCGGGAGTTTTAGTCGCGCGCGCATTGTCGGGCATTGATTTCATGCTCGGGGCCGTGATGACAACCACGAAGGCGCGCCTCGCCGAAATTGGCGGATTCGAAGCCCTGGTCAATCATTTCTCCGACGACTATGAACTCGGCAACCGCATCGCTCGCGCAGGCCATCGCATCCAGTTGAGCCGCTTCCCGGTTTCGATCGTCTATCCGCGCGAGACTTTCGCCGCGGCATTTCGCCGGCAAACGCGCTGGTACTCGAGCGTTAAGCATTCGCGTCCGTGGGGTCATATCGGACTGATCTTCAGCCAGCCGCTGCCTTGGACCATCCTCGCGGCCGTCATCGCTCCCGAACTGTGGATGTCCTTCGCATACGTCGCCGCCTACCTGCTGTTGCGCGTGTGGAGTGCATGGGCCGTTGGCGTGTCGGGAATGCACGACGATCTCGTGCGCCGCAAATTCTGGCTGTTGCCGCTGCGCGACCTGTTCGCGTTCGGCTCATGGGTCGCCAGCTTCTTCCCGCGCCGCATCAACTGGCGCGGCCAGCAGTTCTACGTCCGCAACCGCCAGCTCATCCGCATCCCGCCGCGCAATACCAGCCCGCGCTGACAGCAGCGACATGCGTTCTCGCTGTCCGAATTAATGGTCAGCGACGATGAACTACAAGGAGAAGTCGGCTGCGTTGCTTCGCGATAAATCTGCGGAATGGGTATATCAGCGGAACCGCAGGGGCCCCTTATGCCGTGGGGACGGCGCACTTTTGGGAAAGGACCGGACAGCGGATAGCGGCCGTGCGCCGCTCCCCGTCCTTGTGAAAAGCTGCTAGTCGCCTGCGATTCGCCTTATTTTCGCCTGCCGACGAAAATGTGTCAGAATCCTCGACGTGAACGCTCGAAACAGGCCGATACTCTGTGCAGAACTGTCGCTGGCGCTGCGTTCGCATTATGGCCTTATGCCCCCGCTTCAAAGCTGCTTTTGCGCGCGTGCGGATTCCTGTAAACTACTCAGATTCAGACCGCTGGGAGGTCGTACAATTGGCAGTACATCAGATTCTGGATCTGATTATCCTGGTTCGAGTCCAGGCCTCCCAGCCAATCTTTTCATTGAGTTAGGCGGGTTTGCTGATGGTCGCTTTCTTTGACTTGCCCCGAATTTGCCCCGTTCTGGCTAGATAGATAATTCTCAAGTGCTCGACCGGCGTTGTTTAGATCGCGCTCGGAAACGATGTTGTACCGCTCAAACACGGCGCGCGTTTTGTGGCCGCTGATCGCCATCGCAACTCGTTCGGGAACGCTGGCGCGCACAAGATTGCGGACGCCGGTGCGTCGCAGATCGTGGAAGATCAGGCCGCAATACTTCGCTCGACTTCGCGGAACTTTCTTCCCGCACCTTGGGCAAACGCGCTTTGCGTCGAGGCGTCCGGCTTCGGGATTATTTTCGCCGCAAGTCCGGCAGACGAGAAACCCAAGGCCAGTAGCGATGCACGCGCTCACCCACGCTTTGCGGAAACTGACGAGCGGGTTGCCGTCGCGTGTGAAAACAAATTCCGAGTTCGGATTGTGCTGCAAGAGAATTTTCAGCATGTCCGGCAGTTCACCCGTCAACGGGATCGCGCGCGCTTCGTCGTTTTTCGTTGTACCGGGGTCAAGGTGAATCTGGCGATCGAGCAGGCTCACGTTCGACCGTTTCAGGTTTTTGATTTCTCCCAGACGCATTCCGGTGTAAAAGCCGAGTGTGACAACGGGACGAAGATGCTCGGGGAGAGCTTGCCGCAAATTCTGAAACTGAGCGTATTCGAGAAAACCCTTTCGGGCTGGCGGCTCTTTCAGCATCGGCACGTGTGGCACGTCGCGCAGCTTATTGTCTTTCTTCGCCAAAAAGAACATGCTGCGCAGCGCGGCGAGTGATCGGTTGATCGTTGAGTTGGCCGCGCCTTCTGCTTGGCGCTTAGCAACGAAGTCGCGGACTGTATCGGTTGTGATGTTGACGGCCCGGTAGCCCGCGAAAAACCCGTCGAGATGTTTCAGTCCGCAGATTTGCTCTGTCTTGTCGCTCTTTCTCAGGAACAGGGACTTGCGGCCATTGGTTCGGTAATCGGCGAGCAGGGCAGAGCGGAGACTCTCATAGCGCAGCCGTTTCACGTTCGGCAGATCAAGCAGGCCAGCATCCGCCGCCGCAATTCTCCGCTTCAATTTCCGCTCTGCTACCGTGAACGTTTTCGAGCGCGAACTTTCGCGGACTTGGCGTCCGCGCGAGTAGTACTGAATCCACCAAATGTTTCCGACCAGCCAAATGCGACCGCTCCCGCGCTCGCGACGTTTCTGCCGCGCGACCGGTTCGGCCTGTACTCCTTGTGTCTCCACGTGCGCCTCCCCTGATTTTGACATCTCAAAATCGCGCCACGCCTCTCAGTGCGCGGCCAACAAGAACGCGGGTGCAACATCGCCGTTTGCCGTTGCGTTGATTCGCTCTGTCGCCCAATCGAAGAACGCGCGATCACCGACGAAATCCATCCGAACAGCCTTGCCGGGTTTGGCATTGCCCGCGTGAGCGACAATCGCGAGCGTGGCGTTTCCGTTGTAATCGACAAAGGCCCAACGTTCGGTTTGGCGGTAACGGTCCGCTGGCCCGAACGCTTCGGTGACGGCTTGCACGGCCAAATGCGCCGATGCAAAAACCGGAGCTTCGGGAGCGTTGCTCCAACACTTATGGCACAACACAACTCGCGGAAACGATACGCGTCGGCTCATTGGCCGTGTCCTTTCCGCCGTGATGTCGGCCTCCCGATCTTGATTGAAATAGGAATTCTCTGACCATCGGCAGAAGTCGCATCGCAGTCGAACTCAACGATGCCATCGCAAACGTAGTCGGCGGATATTTCTTCCATCGACTCGTCCGTGATGATGCTGAGCGAAATACCCAGATGGTTGAACGCTTCGCGTACGATATTCAGGCGGTCATTTTTCATCAACTTCGATGGCTTCGACATTTTTGTATTTCTCCCCATTTCCCGCCGTTCCTTCGTCAGCACCGCGAGGCGAGAATTGATTTGCGGTGGACGCGAGCGCTCCCCATGACGCTCGCGTTTCGGAATCGGAATCAGCGAAGCGACTCTTCAAGCTCTGCCACCTCTCGCGTTACAGCCTTGCGAGCAAACTTGGCAACCCGAAAGCTTTCGTCGGCACAGCATTCAAGAATTTGGCCGAGACCATACGCCACCATTCCGTGCACGTCGTCATTGCCAGCCGACGAGAGATAGTTAAGCAGAAAAGCTACCGAGCGAACGCAACGTTCGTCATTCAGTTCGCTACCTTCTGGGCTGAATTCTCTTCCCGGACGTCGCTTCTCCCGTGGGACGTGAAAATAGTCGAAAGCCTCTTCGATTGTGAACCTGTCTTCTGCCCACTCGACCGCTCCCGATTGTTGCCCTTTGTCGGCTTCTTCAGTATTCATCGCAAAGTGTCCTTTCGTCCCCGCCATCCTCGTCGGCAGCGCGAAGCGGGTTAAATTGCGCTGGACGCGGCCGGGTGTGCGACCGCGTTTCGGATCCTAGCTCACAAGCAAAGAAACACTTCGATCCGGTTTTGTGGCCGCAAGCACGCGAGCGCAATATGCTTCTCCGTCGAGCTTAAGGCGATCCGCGAGGCGAATCGTAACCGACTTCCAAGCGACACTGCGCCGGAAACTTTCCTTCAGTTCGGCCTTGTGCGCGCCCGGCTCGACGCCAGCGCCGGACTCAAGACGCGCCGCGAAAGCCTGCTCCTGTTCCTCTGTTTGTAGTTTGATTTCTTGCAAGCGAGATCGTAGTGAGAGATACAGCGCCAATTCTGTCTGTGAAATTGCTTCGGCTGCGGGAACGTGTTGCGCGGGAACGACGAACGGAATAGATTTTGTAGCAGACGCCATGGGAGTTTAACCCTCCTTTGGTGAATAGGGGCGTCGGGCAGGTGACACTGCACGGCGTCCCGCTTATTTTCTACCGCTTCGACTTCGGTTTTCGTCCTCTGCCTTTGCGATAGTTTTCCTGCTTGAACTTCCGAACCCTCTCCACGTCAGCATCCGTCCAGCGCCAGAGCGTAAACCCATTCTGCCGAATCTTTTGTGAAGGCCGTACCTTGCCACTCGACACCCATCGCTGCAAAGTGATGAAATGGATGTCGGTCAGCTTGGCCGCCTCCTTTGTGGAGTAGGTTCTCATTACGCTTTCACTTGATAGCATATTGGCGCTCGGATGTCAAGCGAATTGTGAGTCAGTAAGAGCTAACCGTTGGCCTGGAAATGGCTTGACAATTACTCCTACAGCGGTGCCCGCGCACCCGGCCGTGTGCGAAATAACGCGAATCTCAGTTACGGGACAGACCCTGCGCCGAAATTTCACTCTTTGCGAGTCGTCTCAACTTCATCAACTGTCGCGGACTGAAGGCCAGCGCTCGGGAATAAGCCGAGAAAATCCTCTTCTCGAAATAGAGATCGACCACGGATCACATTTGCGAACCGAGTCCGACACTCGCTTCTCTTGCAAAGAGCGGGCCACGTGGGAAGTAGTAGCCAAAACCTCGGCCACTTCGATATATCTGGGTTCTTCCCTTGAAATCTGGTGACCGCTTTGCTTCTCCTGTTTGCACGTTCTTTCAATTCCCAGCGATCGCAAACAACGCAGTGGCAGAAACGGGAGAGCTGTCCGTTCGCTGCTGCACGCACGAGAAAGGTGCGGAAGAGATCAGATATGCTCGCGATCCTGACTTCTAGGAATGGTTTGCGAACGCCTCCTCTCGATGCGGCGACCGTGGCCAGAACGAATTTCGGAAGCGAGAAACCCTCAGGAGAATTCAGTGCGTCTACGTCAAAATTAGTCGTGAAACTATTGTATTTCTTAATCATTATGTAGTCGGGTCCGTTGGCTCGACTCCTCCATTCGGCTTGAGCCTCGCAGAGTTCATTCCGCACATTCTTGCGCCACTGCTTGCGGTAATTCACGCGAGCAGCATTCCACTTTCGGATGTTCGGTTGTTTTCGATCTCTGAATGCTAGCGCCAACTCGTCAGCGAACAAGCCGGGCCAATCGTTGAAAACAAATTTCTCCACGGTGCTAACCAGAGCAGTCATTTCGCGTGCGGTGCCAAGCCGCGCCTGAAGTAGCTGCAAGCAGAGTTTCATCTCCTCGTCCGCAAGTGGCGCGAGTTCTATAGACGGGCGGATGTACTTTGTAGCTCTCATCTCTTACAGTTAGAGTGTACCGCTCTTGGTTTATCTTAACAATAGCTGCGCTGCACTCGCAACCTTGTGCGGTGACGAAATTCGAAAGGCTATCGCTGTGGCCGGACACCATAACAAGCGCGTGCAAGTATTTGGCCGCGTGCAAGGATTGTCTCCGCTAGAGATTTTCAAAACGACCGTCACGAAAGCGAATACTCTAATCTCCAGCAAGGTCGCAGTTCTGCGCGATCCTGCTCGTGGTGTTCTCGGCGGAATTGAAATTATTGCCAATCCCGAACAGATGCGGGGATACGATCCTGCGCGGGTGGAATCGAGTGCGGCCCAGGCTGCCGCTCTTGGCAACGGCACCCGAGCTGTTGCCGAATCGCCTGCAGAACTCGCTCGGTACTTTCGGACGCGCTCTCCGTACCGGTGGGCGAGACGTCTCCACATCACACCACGCAGGAAAAAGGACTTGGGTATATGAAACGCGAGCGATCCAACTTTCGCCAGGAGCGGCGTGCTCTTGGACTGACGCTCGCAGCCGTTGCTGCGCACTATGGGACGGGAATAACCGCAGAACGTGTTCGCCAGATCGAAGTCGCGCGGCGAGTGCGGCCGCAGACCCGTGCCGCGTACAGATTGGCGCTCGTCCGTGCGGCTCGTCAGCAACGCGCAATCGCCACGCTTGTTGAGATGTTGACTCGGTCAAGCTCGGAGTAGTTTGAGAATCTCAAAATGCGATGGTTCAAACACTTCAACGATATGAGGCGCAACCCGAAACTGCTCGCGATCGAGCGGGAGGTGGGGGAAGCCGGGTATGCTCGCACGGTGAAGCTTCTCGAAATCGTTGCATCGCTGACTGAAACCGGCGACAAATTCGAGATTCATCTTGAGAGCGCAACCACGAACGAGGAATGGTTGTCGCAGGAACTCAATATCAAACGGGTAGACCTGACCAAGACTTGCGCAGTCCTCGCCCGCGTCAATTTCATCGACGCGGACGCGTGGAAAATGAAAATTATCAGCATTCCACAGATGGCCCTGTATAGAGACGAGTGGACCAGAAAACAAAAGAAACAGAAACACTCACGAGAGACTACAGAGAAACTCCGGAGTGACTCCGAAGCAACACCGGAACAGAGTACAGAGGTAGAGGTCAGAGGTAAGAGAACAGAGTTAGAGACAGAGGTAGTACGCCGTACCCCGCGAGGACGCCGTACTGCGCAGCCGTCCCCAAGGCCGGTTTCAAAAGCAGAACGTCAGGAGAAGAAAGTCGTCGGTTTGATCGAAAAGATCAAAGCCGATGATGAAACCATCGGAAGTTTCGTCGATTCGCTGAAACGAGATGGCAGCGAACACCCCGAGTGGTTGAGGACAGCAGACGCGGCCCGCAAGTTCTGCGGGTACAAGATCGACGTGGACGATCCTACGGTTTCAGTCTCCTTCGTAAGCACTCTCGCGAGGGTCTTTGAAAAGCATCAGGTCACGATTGACGCTGGCGATATGTTGCGGAGCATCTTCTGCTCAAAAACCATCGATCAATGCCGTGACGAAGGGTCCATGTATCCGCCGTCATTCGGGAGGCATCGAGACAAACTACGCGAAGAAGAGCGCGCCGCGCAAAGACCACCTGTCCGACCTGACGCAACGGAAATTAAATCCATACCATGAGCGAAGAGACGCCAATTCAAGCAGATGCGAGACAGCAAGACACGGCGGGAAATGTCCGAAATTCGCCCGTCAAATCGAGAGTGAAAACTGCCTTCATTGAGTGGCTGGCGTTGCCCGAGGCACTCCGCGTGCCGAGCACTGCCCGGCAGTTCGCGGCCGAAAATGCCGTGTCGGAGCGAACACTGTTCCGTTGGCGGCGACAGTCGCAAGTTTCGGCAGAGGTGCAGGAGCTTGCGAGCCTCCATGCTCGATCGCGCTTTGGTGAGGTCGCACACGCGATTGTAGAACGAGCGATCGCTGGTGACGTTTCGGCACAAAAGTTGTATTTGCAGAGCTTCGTTCCAGCGACGGGATTAGAAAACAAGCGTGAGATTATCGTGCAGTTCGGTGACGAAACTGAGTTGGTGCCGTTCTTTGCGCTAAAGGAAAACCAGCAAACGAAACCGTGAAAAGAAGCACCGTCCAGTGTGACGACGGAGAAAAAACGAGTATCGAAATGAGCGAAGAAACGAAAAATAAAGCAGATGAGGGACGGCCAGAGCAGGCGACAGATGTCCGAAAATCGACGCAAAAAGCAGGAACCAAAACTGCCTTCATTGAGTGGCTGGCGTTGCCGTCCGAGCTGCGCGAGCCAAAGACTGCGCGCGAGTTTGCGGCCATGTACGAAGTTGCGGAGCGAACACTCTATCGCTGGCGCACTTCAGAGGAACTTCAGAAACGAGTCCGTCAGCTCGCCAACAGGCACGCTATGGCGAAGTATGCCGACGTGGTAAGCGCAGTCGTGAAATCCGCCATTGACGGCGACACGACGGCGCAGAAGTTTTATTTTCAACAGTTCGTGCCGCAGACCGAGCAAAACGCACCACAAGAAACGGAATTCCGAATTCTCATCGGCGGAAAACCTGCACCCCCGCTTCCGATTGGCGTCATAGACGGCCGTGTCGGGTTAGTGCGAATAGATGCGAATGCGAGCGTTTCTGACAAAAAGTAGCGCGGAAGAACACTTCGCTGAAACGTGTTTCATGGAATATACGACTATGAATTCGATTCTAACCATCTCTCGCAGCGACGCTGCGTTCCTGCAGAAGTGCGGCATCTCTCTCGACGAGGACTGCGAATTTGCACCGGAGGACGAAATGGAATTTGGGCGCGAGATTCACAAGTTGACCGAAAGGGCGCTGGCCTCAGAAGCGGAACGCTTGCAGCGGCGCGGCCTGCACTCAGCATATTGGTGTTATGCCTGTGGCGGCAAAACGCGCACGCGCCAGATTGATTTCCCGTGGTTGAGGTACTTATCCGCGCATCGCGGGTGCGAGTCTTGCTTGGATGATATTCAGACAGTCGGGCGCGATGTGTTCGAGATATTCCACTTCCCAATCTCTGCCCGTGCGGACTCGCGTCGCCGTGAGGCCGCGAAAGTCCTTTACCGGGCGGCGCGAGAACTCGCAGGCGGCGACAATTACGACCCATCTGAGGACGGCCTACGGTGGCGACAGTTGTGTGATCGTGCCGACAAGTTCGACGACCTCGGCCCTGTCGCTCGTGCTTCAGACAAAGTTCCGAGCCTGTGTTTTTTCCTCGCGCAAGCAGACGCAGATGACGATAGCGAGGCGGATTATCAATACAAGGTTATCGCTGCATTCCAGAAATCGCGGTTCCTGCAGTTTACGGAACTTCGCCGAGCAATCGAACAGCAAAGACATGAATCTGTGCTCCGTGCCACGCGTCGGGCGCTTCGCATGCTCGGAAAGCCAGCGGTTCAGGCAATTACCCAAAGAATCGCGGCTGGAGACTTTGCGACGCGCGATGACATCGAGCGGCTTGTCGCCGCTGCAATAGCGAAGGCAACGAAGCACGTTTCTCGGTAGATTCGTTCACCAAGTCGGATGTTTGAAAGTTGCGGGCGTCCTGATGGGACGCCTTTTTATTTTTCTGAAAGGAATCCACTCGATGGCGACAACGGTAATAATGCCGGAAACAGCATGGACGAAACTCGCGGTGGCGGAACGGGAACTGAATGCCCATGATGCGGCCCGCGCACCACTTCAGAAGGAATGCGACGCGCTCGAAGATGCGCTCCAGCTCGCGCAGGCGAAAGCGGACGCGGTTGACCCGATGCGATGGACGCCGGAGCGCGCGGTTTTTTATAAGACTCGAACGCACGTCGAGGCGAAGCGCGACGAGTTGCTCAAGCACAACGAGAAGCGCCAAGACATTGTGACGCGTTGCGAGGAACTCAAGCGCGAGATCGTGGCCATCGAACAGAAAATCGGCGTCGCCGAGCGGGAGTTTGGGATTGCACGCGACGAGCACGGACAGGCCGAAAACACGCTGCGAATCGCGAGAGAACAGCGCCACGGCGCACGTATTATCGATGCCGAGTCGATCTTCGCAACGGCCCAGAAAAATCTTACGGAAAAAACACAAGCGCTGGAAGCGGCGTGGGCGCTTCGAGGGCATCCGCATTCCGTGTCTGACACTAAAAACGGTGCCGATCACCTCATCGCGAAATATCCAATCTTGCGATTGCGCGCGCAGAACCCAGACTTTCGCGCAGTCGATGATTCGGTTGGCCGTCTCGAAAAGGAACACGACCGACTGCTCGCGGAGATACTTCCGCTCGAGGCGACGCTTACGAAAGAGCAGGGAAATCCATTCCCGATTAGTGGCGGTCCCGTCAGTCGAGTATTGGCCGAAATATATCCCGAGATGCGCACGCTGGAGGCACGCGGTGCCGATGCGTCCGCAGTGAAGTTTCAGAGACTCAGGCAAATGTCGGAGCTGCTCGCGTCTCTGCGCGAGAAGTTCGAGAGAGTGGAAGCCGATCGCGCGGCGGCGACAAAACGTCGCGACGAAATGTTCGCGCAATTCGAGGCGGGCCGATGAGGTTCTGGGCGCGTCGCGAACGCCGCAAGCGCTATAACCACATTTCTGCGCTGGAAGCAGATTTGGCGAAAGCCATCGAGAGCGGCAACGCTCGTCTCGGATTCCCTTCGACGAATCCATATCTCGGTCAAGGTCCGGTCGGAAGCCATGCGACAACGCCAGCGCCGCAAGTGCATTTCCACATCAATGCCATAGACGCAAAGGATGCGGCGAATTTCTTCAACGAGCACGGTGCTACGATTGCGGCGATCGTGAACAGCAAAGCACCGCTCTTTTCGACGGGTACAGGCAGGATGGTGCGAGCCATGGCGTTTCCGCCATGAGGAATCGACCCCGCAAATCTGCCGTAGATATTTTGACATTCTCAAAACGCAAAAGTTCGGCTGAGCGCGTCGAAGGGTGATCGTGCCGATAGGGCACCGCAACCCGCAAG
>JBOGNK010000158.1:0-19489 GCA_050747085.1 Candidatus Acidiferrales bacterium | reverse complement strand
TTTCAGAGCTTCGGTCCTCCACTCCTCTGGCACACACGCGGTGCTAACAGCACTGAACGGCACAGGTGTCGCTTGACAACGCCTTCGTTCTTATCGAGGGGCACCCGCATTCCGCAAGACCAAATCTGGAAGCTGGTCGCCTACATCAAGTCGCTGAACACTCCGCGCGAGGCTGATCCGCCCCGATGAACAGCACAATGGCAATTTGGGGCAGTTCTTTGTCTTGTTCGAGGTATGACGAATGATTTCGACGGTTCTGGCTCTCCTGCAAGTCACTGGATCGCAATCGATGATGCGGCCCGCCGGCCAGGGAGCGAGCCGCATCTCAACTCTCGGATGGATCGTCTTCATCACATTGTTGGTCGTCGCCTTCATCATGTGGGTCCTCATTGCCTGGGTTGGCATTCGCCGGCGCGGTAGCTTCGATATCAAGCCGCCGTACGAACCGGAAGGAGGGCAGGACTGGATCTTGACCGGCGGGTTCATCATTCCTTTCGTCATTCTCACAACATTGTTTGTCCTTAGCCTCGACACCCTTTCGAAGTTCCCGATGCACATGGCCGACGACCCGCCGACGCCCGATATCGTCGTTGTCGGCCATCAGTGGTGGTGGGAAATCAGATATGAGGATGGCCCCGTTTTCGAGTACTTCACCACCGCCAACGAACTTCATATTCCGACGCATCGTACGATCAACATTGAAGTGCTTAGTGGCGACGTGATCCACTCGTTCTGGGTCCCGCGCATTCATGGAAAGATTGACACGATCCCTGGCCAGGCAAACTTCATTCGCATCGAGGCCGACGACGTGGGCGTGTATCGCGGCGAATGCGCGGAGTTTTGCGGCGACCAGCACGCCCATATGGGGATTCTGATCATTGCGCAGACTCCGTCCGACTACGACAAGTGGCTGGCCGATCAGCGGCTGCCGGGCGCGACTCCAACCACGCCCGATGCGCAAGCGGGCAAGCACGTGTTCCTCAATGCCGCGTGCGTGCTGTGTCACAAAGTTCGCGGCACAATGGCCGGCGGCACCGTCGCGCCCGACCTGACCCATATCGGCTCGCGCATGAGCTTGGCTGCCGATACGCTGACCAACAATACCGGCAGTCTCGCCGCGTGGATCACCCACGCGCAGTCCCTCAAGCCCGGCTGTCAGATGCCCGACATCACTGAGTTCAATGGCGACCAACTTCGCGAACTTGTCGCCTACCTGCAACAACTCAAGTAACCCATTTTGTCCTCTCCCGACTCCGGCGCAACGGAATCAGCCTTGCGCGATCACCAGCGGCAGCGCTGATAGGCGGCGCGGAAACTTGTTTGTGTTCCCCCCATGATGAGTTCAGAATGCACGTGCTCGAATCATTGCGGGAGACCGGATGGCGGATCGATCGTCTGAATCGAGAACAATAACAGTTCCTCCCATCGCGCTTACCGAACGCAAGTTCCTCGTCCCACTGGCGCTGATCACAACCCTCTTTTTCCTCTGGGCACTGGGCGTCAACCTGAATGACATTCTGATTCCTCACTTCCGGAGCGCGTTTGGCCTGAACGACTTTGAATCATCGTTCATTCAGATAGCGTTTTTTGGCGGGTATTGCCTTGCCGCGTATCCCGCGGGCCGCTTGATGGAGCGAATCGGTTACAAGCGAGGCATTCTGACCGGTTTGCTGTTGTGCGCTGCAGGGGCGTTGCTTTTTCTCCCCGCGTCGATTATCGGGCTCTATGGCTTTTTTCTGGCCGCGCTGTTCGTGATGGCGTGCGGGCAAAGCTTTCTGGAGGTCGCGTCAAACCCATATGTGACGATCCTTGGGCCTGCGGGAAGCTCCGAGCGTCGGCTAAATTTTGCCCAGTCGTTCAACGCGGTGGGAGCAGTTGCCGCGCCCGTGGTCGGCGGACTATTTATTTTGAGTGGAAAAGAGTATTCGCCGAGCCAGCTTGGGGCGATGAACGCCGCGCAGGCGCACGCGTACCGCGCGGCCGAAGCCGGCTCCGTGAAGCTGCCGTATGTGGTAATCGCCGCGATTTTTCTTTGCATGGCTGTCGTGATTGGCCGCACGCACCTGCCGGACATTGTGGAAAAAACGCAGGCCCACGGCGGCACGGTTGCGCAGAAACAAAGAGGGAGCATCTTCGCGCATCCGCATCTGGTGAAAGGCGTGGTCGCACAGTTTTTCTACGTGGGCGCGCAGGTTGGAGTGGCGAGCTTTGTGATCCGGTTCGCGCAGCGTGCGGTTCCCGGCACGACGGCGCGAATAGCCGCATACTACCTGCTCGGACATCAAGTGGGCTTCATGATTGGACGCTTCGGCGGCTCCGCGGCAATGAAGAAGATTGCGCCGGCACGGCTGCTGTCGGCGTTCGCAATGGGTTGTGTCGTGTGCGTGTTGATCGCGCTGCTCGGAGCGGGAATCGTTCCGGTGTTGGCGGTGGTGCTGATCGGCTTTTTTCATTCGATTATGTTTCCGACGATTTTCGCGCTCAGCATCAAGGATCTGGGGCCGCTTACGAAACGCGGCTCTTCCCTGCTGGTGATGGCCATACTCGGGGGCGCTGTTTTTCCGGCGATCATGGGCCGCATTTCGGATGCGAGCAACATCCAGACTGCTTTCGTCGTGCCGCTACTCTGCTACGTTTACATTCTTTATTTCGCGCTGAAAGGATACAGGCCCGTGCGCGTCGCGCAGGAGCCTGCCGTTGTAACTGCGGAGGAACAGACTTGATAGCGCGCCGTTATTGCCTGACGCTCGACTTGAAAGACGATCCCGCGCTGATTACCGAATACAAGCGCTATCACGAAAAGATCTGGCCGGAGATTACGGTCTCGATCAAAAGCGCCGGAATCGAGAACCTGGAAATTTATCTCCTTGGGACGCGCATGTTCATGATTTTGGAAGTCGGGCCGGACTTTTCGTTCGAAGCAAAGGCTCGCGCAGATCGATCGAATCCGAAAGTTCAGGAATGGGAAGAACTGATGTGGAAGTTTCAAAAGGCGTTGCCCCAGGCTAAGCTGGGCGAAAAATGGCTTCTTATGGAACGGATCTTCCAGCTTGAGCGTTGAGGGATCATGTTTTTATTGCAGTAGTGCGAGGCGAGACTCACGGGTGGACTTTTTTGCGCGACGCAACTAATTCCTAAAAGGAGGAAGAACAGTGGACCAGCAGAGCGGCTCAAAAAACAACGGGCTCAGCCGACGCCAGTTGTTGAAGACAAGCGGTGCGGCTCTAGCTGGCACGGCGGCGCTCGCGCAGCCGTCGAGGCTGTTTGCCGGAAATCAGCCTGACGTGCGATCGGCTAATCAGCAAAAGGCGACTGCCCCGAGTCCGCAGCAAGCGATGGAGGACGCGACGCGCGCCCGCCGGATGGAATGGTGGCACGCCGCGAAATTCGGCATGTTCATTCATTGGGGAGTTTACAGCACGATCCAGCGGCACGAATGGGTAATGGAAGACGAAGCGATTCCCATTGAGGAGTACATGGCGCATGCGAGGACGTTCAAGCCGAAGTCGAACGCGGCCCGTGCTTGGGCAAAACTCGCGCGCGAAACCGGACAGAAGTACATGGTGATGACAACGAAGCACCACGAGGGATTCTGCAATTTCGCAACGGATCGGACGACATACTGCGCTCCGAAGCAAGGACCGGGACGCGATCTCGTGCGGGAATATGTGGAGGCGGCCCGCGCCGAGGGGATGCGAGTCGGGTTCTACTATTCGCTAATGGACTGGCATCACCCGGACGGCGCGCGCTGCAAGGCGGATGAAGACGCCCGGAAACGGTTCGTCGAGTACACGCACGGACTGGTGCACGACATTATGTCGGATTACGGGAAGATCGACGTGCTCTGGTACGACGTGGACTGGCCACTTACGGCCGAGCAGTGGGAATCGGAGCGGATGAACGAGATGGTGTTCAAGCTGCAGCCCGATATCATCGTCAATAACCGCAACGGGCTGCGCGGAGATTTCTCCACGCCCGAGCAGCATGTGGAAGCCGCTGAAGCGGGTCGCGCGTGGGAAACGTGCATGACCCTGAACGACAGCTGGGGCTATCAGAAGGCGGACGACAATTGGAAGTCGGCGAAAACAGTGATTCGCAATCTGGTTTCATGCGCGCGGGACGGCGGAAATTACCTGCTTAACGTTGGTCCGATGCCCGACGGTTCGATCCCAGAGCCGATCATTCAAGTGTTTTCGGAGGTCGGCCAGTGGATGCAGCGCAACGGCCATACGATTTACGAGTCGGATCTTTGCCAGGTGCGTGACTCGGATTACGCGACGTTTACACGCAGGGGAAACACGCTTTACATGCACGTGTATTTCTGGCCGGGCGATTATGTTGCGATCAGTGGGCTGCGGACCGGCGTGAAATCCGCCCACCTGCTGGCGAACGATCAGGAAGTGAAATTCACGCAGGACAAATTCCAGACGAAGCTCATCGGGCTCCCTGTGTCCCCGCCTGACCACCCAGTGACGACGATTGCTCTCGAATGCGAATCGGAGCCGACGCAGGACACTCAATACGTTCGCATCAACAAGCCCCGCGACGGCGTGTGACGCGACAGCGCCGGTTCCATTGACGATTACGGTCGCGCGAGTTCTGGCGGTTATCTCGGCTGCGGCCGAGAAGCGGGCGGAACGAGGCCGTTTAGCCGATAGTAGACGACGCATTGTCCGTAATGGTCGTTGGCGTGTTCCATGGCTTCTGCAAACAGAGCTGCCCTCGTGACCATTTGGTTGCCAAAGGGCGCTTTGACTTCCTCGACCATGGCCTTGTCGCCGAAGCGGCGGATCGCGGCGGCGCCATCCGAATAGGATTTCTTAATGTAGGCCACCACCTGGGAGCGTGTCTTGTACGTCTGACGGGACGGATTTTCCGTGTCCTTTGGCGGTTTGATCCCGAGCGCGGCATCGACGAAGAGGTAGTTCGCACCAGCAGCGTGCAGCAACTGTTCCGCAAATGTGCGCTGCGCGGGAGTCGCCTTGTAGTCGAACTTGTTTTCGGGGAAATCGGCTGCCATGTCGATCAGCTGTTTGCCGGTAGAGTTCCACTGAGTGAGCAAGTCCGCTGCGATACCTGTTGCCGCTTTTCGCTGCGTCGCCGGACCTTGTGCGCGAACCCCGCCGGCGCACGCGAGAAGAATCAGCACCGCAATGGGTCCGCACCAGGATCTGACAGCCTTTGGCATTCGCGTTTCTCCTTTCATTGAGGGATTGCCCGACCGATTGCCGTGGAGAGTATCACGTTCCGCTTTGTTGCGTCGATTCCTGAGCGTGCCGGCAG
This sequence comes from Candidatus Acidiferrales bacterium, assembly GCA_050747085.1. Classification (GTDB taxonomy): domain Bacteria; phylum Acidobacteriota; class Terriglobia; order Acidiferrales; family UBA7541; genus Palsa-295. Next base: position 14,206 of record JBOGNK010000158.1, on the reverse strand, counting down.
GAGATTGACTCTCTTGCGGCGCGGCAGCGGGCCTCTCAGCGCTACAGACCGGCGATGGAGCTGCGGCGCTCAAGAAGGAGGGTGTCGCGCCAGCGGCCATTCATGCAGCCGATCCGTTCGCGCCTACCAACAATGCGAAAACCAAATCGCTTGTGAAGGTCGATGCTGGCGGCGTTTTCGGGAAAGATTCCGGCCTGCAGCGTCCAAATACCTCCGCGTTCGGATGCGTCAACCAGCGCGGCCATCAGCGCCGAGCCAATCTTCAGGCCACGCGCGCGTTCGGCGACGTACACGCTTACTTCGGCGACACCGGCATAGACGCAGCGGCTGGAAACAGCGCTGAGCGCGGCCCAGCCCAACACTTGACGCGCAGATGGTTCCGGCGCGGGACCTGCTCCCTGTGGCGCTACTGCTACAAAGCGGCAGGACCTTAGATGCGAGGCGTCCCAAAGGTCCCATTCGGGAGCTTGCGTTTCGAATGTCGCGTTGCCAGTACGAATTCCCTCGAGATAAATTTCGCGGACAGCGGACCAATGGTCTTCAGTCATTTGCCCGATCAAGATTTGCTGGAACGCCGCCGAGAGCATCATGGCGGCATTCTAATCTGAAACGGTGGCTATCGCCATTTGTAGAGACTGGCCGAATTAGGGAGACCGCCCGCGTGAGCGATGGGTCGTGATACGCTTGCGCGACGCCGAGCCATGTGGAACGCGCTGCGCTACTACTGGATCACGACAAAGGGCTACCGCTGGTGTCCTTGGCGATCGCCGTACATTCAGTGGCGGCTGGAAACGTTCTTCGGTAAGGAAGCGGCCGACCTGGGTGCACGAAAATTCTTCGCGCTGATGTGGACCGAACGCGCGCGAATGGAACAGTTTCTCGACTGGGTTGGCGAGCGCCGCCATGCGCAACGGGAAAGGAAGGACTGACGTGCGCGCGTTCGCGTCGATTCGCTCTGATCTGCGCGATAGCGCCCGTTCCAGCCGCGCTAGAGCGACCCAGCGTGATAGCGCGGTCCAGAAAATTCAAACTGACTGAGTACAGGAGAACGGGAACGCTTGAAGCGGGTACAGAACTAGATTGCCCAGCGCACGAGTCGGCGAACGCCTTCCGTAGTGGCGGACCAAACGACGTGCGAAGCGAGGCCGTAGAGATGCGTGGAAACCGGATACTCAGTGGGCCCTTTTGCAAGCTTCAGAGCGGGAAGGGCGATCTCGTCGACGCCGACGAAGACCGCGGTACCGTATGGAACGCCGTTGCCAATCCTGATTTGCGGAATCACCTCAGATGCCGCGCCGTACAATCCACCCAGCATTGTGCCGAACGCATAGTGAACGATGGGGCCGGCTTTCCTCTTCTGCTCCCTGGAGAGCGGCCTGCCGAGCAAGCGCTGCACGATTGCGTCTGCAGTCTTTGCGGTAGTGTTTTCGGCGGGATCCTGCGGCTTTTTCTTCGGTTTCCCGTCAGCGATGGCGTCAGCGGCGGCGCTCCATCCCTTTTGGAATTCATTCATCGTCCACGAAGCAACAAAACCGCCCGCCAGTCCGGCGACCAGTCCCCTCCATACGCTCCTCTGTCTCCATGCCATCGTTCTCGACCCTTTCTTCGGCGTCGCCACCCGCCGCTGGAGCGAATAAAGACCGGCCCGGCGCCCCAGGGCAAGAAGTGTGGAACCCCCGATCCGCTTCGGCGCCGCTGTTCAGTCCACGTCTGCGTTTGACAGCTCGGAAACTTCCTCCGGGCTCAGTTGAATGGATGCGGCAGCGACGTTTTCTTCGAGATGTTTCGTTGATGACGTGCCAGGAATCGGCAGCATTACAGGCGAACGCCGAAGGAGCCATGCCAGCGCCAGTTGCTTTTCGGTCGCCTGGTGCCGTTGCGCAACTCTACTCAACGCCTCATGCGCTATTTTGCCGGCGCCGAGCGGGAACCATGGAATAAAGGCGATTCGATTTTCCGTGCAGTAGTCGACGACGTTGTCCCACTCGCGATCGTCGAAACCGTATCGGTTCTGGACGGAAACGATGGGCACGATCTTCAGAGCGCGCTCGATGTGCTCGCGCGTGACGTTCGAAAGCCCGATCATGCGGATCTTGCCCTGCTCGCGCAGCTTCGCGAGCGCCTCAACTGACGCTCCAAATTTCACGGCGGGATCGGGAGCATGAAACTGGTAAACATCAATGCGACTAAGGCGCAGCCGCTTCAAACTGCCCTCGACGGCCTCTTGCAGATGTTGCGGACTGGCGTCGTGCGACCATTGGTTTGGCCCGGGTCGCAACCAACCGCCTTTCGTGGCGATTACCAGGTCCGTTGGATAGGGCGACAGCGCCTCCGCGATCAGCTCCTCACTGACATTCGGCCCGTAAGAATCGGCCGTATCGATGAAATTCACTCCGAGTTCGATGGCACGGCGCAGGACTGCGAGGGCTTCCCTATGGTCGTTCGGCGGACCCCAGATTCCCGGCCCCGTGATGCGCATCGCACCGAAGCCGAGGCGATTGACAGTAAGTTCTCCACCGAGCGAAACGGTTCCGGCGAGACTTGCGGGAGGATTCTGTACGCGTGTGCTCATCTTAGCCCCTCAGGAGAATTCGCGAATTTGCCTACACTCTGTTGGATGAATGAAAAGCTAGTTTCGGTGGCAGTTTTTCGAAGCGTATATATGGCGGGCTTGCTGCCTTGATCTCCCGGCTTAGCCCCCGGCAATCGCTCCCACAATCATGAAGGGCTCGTCTCCACACGCAATTGCCTGCGGAAGCAGCGCGTCGGGTAACTCGTGGGACCAATCTTCGGCGCAGGCAAAGAAACGAAGAAACGCGCGGCGTTCGTGCGTTACGTGGTCGCGAATGGTGCCGCAAAGCATAGGGTAATGCGACTCAAGCGCGTCGAGGATAGTCCGCTGGGTGACGTCGCTATTCAGCTCGATCCGAACTTCGCCGGTAACATGCGCGAGCGTCCGCAAGTGTGGGGGAAGCATAACGCGTACCTGATTCATAGTCGCAAGGTTAGTTTTCTGCCGTGATTAAATCAATCCCGTTCGGTAATGCCAGGGACTCACATTCACGATATCGTTTGGACTTCGACGGAAAGAACAGATGGAAGATTCTCGACGATCGGAGCCCACGAGTTACCGGCATCAGAAGAAGCGTACACCTGGCCGCCGGTAGTTCCAAAATAGATGCCGCAGGAATCGAGTGAATCGACAGCCATTGCGTCGCGCAGGATGTTTACATAGCAATCCTTTTGCGGGAGCCCCTTGGTCAGAGACTCCCATTCGTTGCCACCTGTGCGGCTGCGGTAGACGCGCAGCTTGCCTTCGAGCGGAAAGTGCTCCGAGTCACTCTTGATTGGGACGACGTAGATCGTCTCAGGTTCATGGGCGTGAACGTCGATCACAAAACCGAAATCGGTCGGCAGATTGCCGCTGACTTCCTGCCAGGAATCGCCGGCATTGTAGGTGCGCATCACGTCCCAGTGCTTTTGCATGAAGAGCGTGTTCGGACGAGACGGATGCATCGCCACGTGGTGAACGCAGTGGCCGACTTCGGCAGTTGGATTGGGGAGGAATTGCGAATTCAGCCCCTTGTTGATCGGCCGCCATGTTTTCCCGCCATCATCGGTGCGGAAGGCGCCCGCAGCGGAAATCGCGATGTAAATGCGATCCGGATTGGCGGGATCGAGGATGATCGTGTGCAGGCACATTCCACCCGCGCCTGGCTGCCATTTGGGGCCGGTGCCATGTCCGCGCAGGCCCGAAACCTCATGCCATGACTCGGCGCCATCAGTCGAGCGGAATAGAGCCGCGTCTTCGACTCCGGCGTAGACGGTGTCGGCGTCGGTATGCGAAGGCTCGAGATGCCAAACGCGCTTGAACTCCCACGGGTGCTGGGTTCCGTCGTACCACTGGTGCGTCGTCAGAGGCCTACCTGTTGCCTCGGAAGTGTCATAAACAAACCTATTGCTGCGTCCGGACATGAGCGTATCCGGTCCAACCTTGACGTCGCCGCCAGGAGCGTTCCACGTCTTGCCTCCATCCTTTGAAACTTGCAGGACCTGGCCGAACCAGCCGCTGGACTGAGAAGCGTATATGCGGTTGGGATCGATGGGCGATCCCTTCATGTGATAGATCTCCCATCCCGCGAAATGGGGGCCGCTGACATCCCAGTTCTGGCGTTTTCCATCGGCACTGAGAATGAACGCGCCTTTGCGTGTTCCTGCCAGCACTCGCACTTTGCTCATTGGTTTCTCCTAAACCGTTTTAAATCCTCGTTGCGGCATTCTCTCGCTCCTGCGGATTCAGTTTTCGCTCTTCGAATCAGCGGTTCCATCGGACCAGCGCGCAACGGGAATCATCAGCACGGCGAGCCGTTCGGCTGGGTCATTAGAGGCAAGGATTGGTGAACCGGGCAGCCCTGCGCCCCAGGTCTTCGCCTCGCTCGATCGAACGTAAAACATGACGTGCGGATGCCAGCGTCCGGCCGTATCGCCCAGAAATCCCTGCTTCGACATCATGTAACACACGGCCCCCGGTTCGAGCGCCAGCGTCTTCTGGTCGAAAGCAGCGGCGACCGCGCGAGAGATTTGTGCTGCTGATTTCCCGGCGAGGGCCAAGTGGGTTTTCATCATCATCACTGGTAGAACCGACCGCGCCGCCGGAGCGTTGAAACAGTCCGGACCCCGTATCTTAGGATTCCAAAACTGAGGGTCGTCAGGCGTTGCATCCCACGACCGTTCCACGATGCACACGAAGCCGTTTGTCCCTTTGACCGCCGTTTCGTAGCCATGCGGTTCCAGAACCAGAATCTCGGCGTGGCCTGAGATCGACCTCGGAGCCGCACTGCGCGCCAGAGCGACTTCGGCGTTGCGATCCGCGATTAGATATTGCTTCAGCGGCGCCATTGTCGGATAGCGCGTTTGGGAGCCACGAGCGTACACGTACGACGCCACACTCAATAGAAGCACCTGCGTAAGGCTGAACTTCAAAAGTGTTCTTTTCATGCAGCCCCCTAAACGCAGTCGCGAACTGCCAAGTTTGGGACCTCGACTACATCGGCTTCGATAGGTTGATCATCCACGAAGTACCGAACCGATCGATGAATTGCGCGTAGCGCTTCGCCCAGAACGTTTCCTGCAGCGGCATTCCGATTTTTCCCCCGTCGGACAGCACCTTATAGATTCGCTCGGCTTCCGCTTCACTGCCTGGGTCGATGCACACCGCGAAACCTTGCGGCTCGCGGAAATAGGGGGGCGGGGCGTCGGAGCCCATCAGCACGTTATTGCCGATGGTCAGGGTGACGTGCATAACCTTTTTCGCCCAATCCGGGCCAACTTGTGCGGCCATGGGGCTGTCACCAAAACGAAACAAGGCAGGCGGATTTGCGTTGAACAACTTCGCGTACAGGTTGAAGGCCTCCTCGCAATCGCCGTCAAAATGAAGATACGGATTGAGTTTCATGCGTTCTCCTAAAACCGCCCCGCGCTGTCCGTTGGCGATCCACAAGCTGCAGTGTCAGTGCGCGACTCATTTCATTTGCTCGGCCCACCGAGCCATGGCAGAAGCGGAGTTAGATCATGGTCCTGCCAGCGACGTCGCGTTTCCGCGAGGACGGCATCGCGGTTTCCGGCCATCTCCGAGATCACTTCGTGCGGCGCGGCGGTCTTTTCATGACTTGCACCCCACACCAGCAAATCGAACAAAACCGGCGCCAAATCGATGCCCTTCTCGGTGAGTCGATAATTCACCTTGCGGCGATCGCTCGTATCAGCTTCAGTCTCGACGATTCCTGCCTGTCGGAGGCGACGCAGCCGGTCCGCCAAGACATTGGTCGCAATTCTCTCGCCGCTGCTCTCGAAATCGCGAAAAGTTCGAAAACCACGCACCATCAGATCGCGGATGATCAGCAGCGACCACCGATCTCCGATAATTTCCAGCGAGATGCTCACCGGGCATCCGGAGCGATGTTGTGGCTTGCGCCGTCTGGGCACTCGGGAGACGCTATCAGGATAGCTTGCACAATGCAAGCCAGATTGGAAACTCCATTTGGCTAAATCAGGAGTAGATGGGTCAGCTGCAGTGCAGGAAAATGCCCCTTAGCAGCTTGGCAGATGTGTCCTTTTTGACGCGTATCCGTTTGTGAACGGCGTTGCACAAAAGCCATGCAAAGAAAGGCGAATACAAAGCGGCGAAAAGTGTGTCGAGATATTTCTGCAGTTTCGCTGATGGTGCTGGACTTATGGGCAAAACTTCTCGACACGTGTGTCGAGAAATGCCAGAGAACCGTCACTGTAGGGGCTTACTCTGAATCGGGGGCACTTACCCGGCACGGTTTGTTGATGTTGCGAGACTTAGCCGCCCCACGGCACGCTGGGCGTTCCGGGTTGGAATTCGCGCTTTTGAGGATGAAGCGCGGAACGCTGGCCACAAAATACAGCGAAAGGTGAGAGCACGAGGCCTACAAGGAGAAATACTCGCAGCAGGCTCGGAGAGAAAGGCAGGCAGGTGACCGCTACAGACACACCAGGCGAAAAGAAACGGGCCGATCCGAGGTGAATCGGACCGGCCCGGTGAAGGGTTAAACTCGCCGACGCTCAGAAGTTGACGCGGAGGCCAAGCTGAATTTGCCGTGGGCTGTTCAGCTGGCTGGTGATGGTACCCGTATCCGCCAAATCACTTTCATCGAGGCTGGGATCCCCGTATTGGTTGTGATTCAACACGTTATAGAAGACAGCCTGGAACTCCGTGCTGAAGCGCTCCGAGATTCGGATGTTCTTCGTCACGCTGAGGTCCATGTTCCAGTACGGCAGCCCAAAGATGTTGCCGACGCCGCCGACTCTCTGGTCGACGCCGAGAATCGGGGGCCGAATGAGAGCAGCAATCGCTTGCGGGTTCGTCCAACCGTTAACACCGTAGTTTGTATCGGCCGAAACGTGCAAGTTGGCTTTGGGACTTGGCACGGGACCCGTGAAGAGACATTGTTCGTTGTCTTCAAAATCGTTCCCGTCAGAGCCTCCAAAGGCTTGGGCATTGGTGTTGGTGCCGCAGTAGAGGGGCGCTCCGCTGCCGGCCGAGAAGATTGGAGCTATGCTCCAGCCTCCGAGCAGGCGGCCCACCATACCTTCCTGACCCTTGTAGAAGGGAGGATTGTAGACGGTGGTCAAGTTGTAGACGAATTTACGATCAAAGTTCTGGTAACCGTACATTTCGCCAAGGTTAAACGCATCATCGGCAGTGTATTCGCTGGTGGACTGGGTAAACGCGCCCGTGCCGAGCGCCTTGCTAAAGGTGAAGTTCTGCTGCGTGGTTATGCCATGCCAATCGGTGGTACGGAACGTAGCGAAGGCACCGTTATAGTTGCCGTAACCGATGCTGGCATTGTCACCCACGCCGCTGGTCAACTGGCCGCTGCACCCAAGGCCGTTGGTTCCCGCGCCGCAGGTTGCCGCGATCGGGCTATTCTGCATGCTACGCGGGAAGTTAAACCCGGCAACAGTCGCGCCGCCCGAGCCGCCATTGATGCCGCCTTGGTCGAGATCGGACCACAAGTTCCAAACTGACTGCGTCTGGAAATTGCTGAATTCGCCCGACCCTGAGACGACGTTGGGGTTGGTCTTGCTTACCACGGCTGCCGTGCAACTGGTGAATCCGTTGCAGTAGCCTGTGCCGGCGAGAGCAGTCTCGAAGAAAGGCTGCGGAGCCATGGAGGCCACGGTTGCGGGAGTAGCGGCATAGCATGCGTTGGCAGACTGGGTACAGCCCATGGCCGTTTCAACCGCTGCGTAGGCCTGCTCGAAGCTCTGACCGCCTAGTGTCATCATGTACGGGACGACATTGAGGTTGATTGGCTGATACTCGTGCGTGATGCGGCGACCAATGTAGCCCAGTTCCATGATCAGCTTGGGACCGAACTGGCGCTGGTAGCTCAGGTCGAATGAGTCAACTACGTTCGGCCGGAAGTGGTCGTCGAACCCTTCGCCAGCGCCTGCCGCGGCGTTGTTGATGCCGGGGAAGATTGGCTGGGGCTGAGTGGCCGTTACCGTAGCGAGGGGCGCCGTGTTGCCATCAACACCAATGCGGAACGCGGTGCTGGCGTTCGCTTGGCCGTTGCTACCACACGAGGCGATCAGCACATTGGTGCACTGGACCGGTTGGATCAAGCCATCTCCGAGCAAGGGGACGAGAACGAGATCGACCCCGTTCAGGCGACCGTAAATCCTGTTATAGCCGCCGCGAATAACGGAGCTGTTCTGGCCGAAGATCTTGCCCATGAAACTATCGCCACTGAACTGCGGGTTCCATGCAACAGCGACGCGGGGACTGAACGAACCATAGAACGGATCGTAGGGGTACTTCAGTCCGGCTCCCGTGTTACCGACGAGGGCGAAGCCGATCTCCGGGTTGTAAACGTTCCCGGCGAGAGCGGCGGCTTTCCGCTGATTGAGGAACGATTCCACGTCGAGTAGTTGACCGCTGGCATCCACGACTTCGACCTGACGCCCCTGCTCCTCGGTGGGCGGCATTTCGATGGTGTAGCCAAGGCCGTAAGTCAGTGTGACAGTGGGCTTTATATGCCAGCTATCGCTGAAATAGACGTTGTAGTACGGAATCGTACTCACGTCCTCTGCAGGCGTAAGCGGAGGATTCAGGCTCAAGTCCGCACCCGTACGCGTGTAGGCGATTTGAGAGTCCGTGACGATCCCCAACATCGCGGCAACGTCGCGTCTCAGGGTCTTGGTCGAGGCAAGGCCCATCCCTGTGAAAATGGACGAAAGATCGACGTTGCCAGAACCTGAGGAGTCACCCAATTGATACGTCAGGGTGTAGTTGATGCCGCCGCCATTGTCTGTGCGCTGATGGAAGTTCCAGTTGCGCTGGTAGTTGCCGCCGAACTGGAACAGGTGATTGCCGTGAAGCACCGTTACGTCGTCGCGGAAGAAATAGTCTTTGCCGTCCCAGAATCGTCTGCGGACATCCTGCGCATCGACGTTATACGGGGATAACACCTCCGTAGCGCTTTCGCCGAGCGGCTCAAGAGCGCCGCTGGAGCCAGTTCCCTGCTGGGGAGGAGCATTGTCCGTCGACCAAGCCCAGTAGTTACGCAAGTAGCTGAAGTGGAAGTCGTTCGTAACGTTCGTGGAGACGTTTGTCGTCAAGCCTGTGACGAGGTACCAAGGCTGCTGGGGCCGGCTGGCGACAGCTGTCGGTTGACCCAGCGTATCGCCGGGCAAACCACCACCGACGTCGACCTGACTGGTGGAAGCGCGTATGTACCGGAAATACCGCCAGCTGGACATGAAGTGCCACTTCGAGCCGAAGTCGTGGTCGACGCGGGCGACGGCAAAGTCTTGACGAGTCGGAGTCAACATGTTGGCTCGAAAGCCAACCACATTTACCCCGTCGCAATAGCTGGTACTCAGACCCGCGCACCCGAGATCGTTCCCAGTGGGCTCGTAGGTGTTCCACATTGTTTGGACGGTCGGGTTGATGCCGATTCCGCGTGGATCGTACGTGGCAAGGTTGTAGGTGTTTCCGGTGGCGGGATCGGTGAGAGTGCCCGCCCTCATCGCGGCGGACGGCACCGCCCGGGTATACGTTTGAGATTGAGGATAGCGCCAAGCTTCGTAATTGGCGAAGAAGTAGGTTTTCCCACCAAGAATATTCTTCGGGATGATCGGGCCACCGCCAGCGAAGCCGAAGCGGCTGTAGTGGTAGCTGGGTACGGCAACATCGTTCGCGTTATTCGTCCAGGTGTTCGCCGAGAAATTGTTATCCAGATAATAGTCGTAGGCTGTACCGTGCCAATTGTTGCTTCCGCGCTTGGTGACCATTTCAACCTGGGCGCCAGCGGAGCTATTGAAGTCGGCGGTCTGGCCAGCGGTGTTTACCTTGACCTCTTCAATGCTATCGATCGGAGTGGGCATAACGCCGGTAGGCGCGCCGTTGATGTTAGATCCAGCGCCGCCCGTCGGGTCACCGGCGAAGCTGGGCGTGTAAACGCCCATGCTGCCGTCCATATCGTTGGTGTTCTGGCCGCCATCGAGCATGAACGTGCTCTGGTCGACCACTGCGCCCGCGACGCTGCCATCGGGGCTGACGCCGGGCTGTAACTCGAGGAAAGTGGAGACGTCGCGCTGTTCCGCGGGGAGCGCGCTCAACTGAACGGTGCCGAGGGTTTGACCGACGGTGGCGTTCATCGTCTGGAGTTCGGCCCCAGCCGTCTCTGTAACGGTGACGGTGGTGGACACAGAGCCGAGCTTCATCTGAACGTTTTCGGTCAACTGGGTGCCGACGACGACGGTGGCGCCGGTTACGTCGAGTTCGGCGAACCCAGCTTTCTTAAATTTAATCACGTAGCTGCTGGGATTGACGTTCTGGAAGATGTAATGGCCGACGTCGTTCGTCGTAGTGGTACGCGTATCACCGGTGGACTTGTCGATGGCTGTGACAGTGGCGCCAGCGACAACAGCACCGGTGTTGTCCGTCACCGTGCCGACAATCGTACCGGTCGACGTAGCCTGACCCCAAGCGGGCAGGCTGCTGAACGCGAGAACGCAAAGAAGGACCGTACAGATGCAAACCAGGCGGCTCCGAACCATTTGCTCCTCCTTAATAAACGAAAGCCCGCCGATGACCTTTGGCCATCGCAGGGCAGGCGCGCGGTTGATTTTCAAAGTCCATATGACCAATGGCGTTGATGGCAAAGTCTTGATTCGAACCCAGCGCTGAATGCCGTTCGACAGAGCGAGACACGCACCACCCGGCCCCCGTCTTTCTCGACGAAGCGGGCACTACATGTCCGGCACAGAAAGCACTGAATCCAAGAACCGCGGGGAGGAAAGACGCCATCGCCACCCCAAGACCACCCTTAGCGCATTCGAATCACGCAAGATCCGCACGATCTTGAGGACTCTCGAAGCGCATCCCTTTTCCGAACTTTCAGGTACAAGTCAGATTCCGGTTGTCCGGCACGCCGCTCCCTCGAAGCTCCCGATCAAAGCAGGCGCGCACGACACCCAAGTTCTCAGAGGCCCAAGTCGATTACAGCCGGAATCCAGACCCAATTTGCACGCTCGAAGCGTAACAATCAGCATGCTACAAGCGTGACAACCAGCACCCCAAAAGCGTGCCCGTACCACAGGTCCGGCCACACACCCCGTGTGGATGGCGGGGAGTCTATTCTCAAGCAGATTTTGAAGTCAAGCGTTATTTGGAGTTTTGCGCGCTTGAAGCAAAATATTTCGGATAACCTGCGATGTAGTTCTAGTACCCGCAGAATGACTACGAGTTGCAGGATTCCTGTGACGACTGCGCCTCGGAGCGGGAAGTGTAGAAAGCTGAAGGCTGGTGACGAGTGACGGTTGGCGGTGACGAGCAAAACCGCCGACGACTGACCGTGAACTTGATGAATACGGGCAATGCCAGAACGAGTGACATGAAAGACGTGACTAGAAGAAGCGCCAAGTTCGACAATCGAGCGGTGATTAGGATCAGGTGATAACGGTCGCCTACCAGCGCGCTGCACCACTGCGGCGTGCACCGACTGAAGATTAGAAGAGACGATGCGGCTCTGAAAGGCCTGGTCTAAGAGCAAAAATGAGCGACTTGGCGCGACGCTCAGGCGCTGCTCGACTTTTCCGCGACTTGGCTCTCAAAATAATCGAGAGTAAGGCGAAGACCCTCGGCCAAATCGACCTTGGGCTCCCATCCGAGAATGCGGCGGGCTTTCGAAATGTCGGGACAGCGCTGCTTGGGATCGTCCTGCGGAAGCGGGTGGAACGCGATGGGAATTTCCATTGTGGTCTCGGGAGCGGGCTGGCCGGCCCGGGCGCCGTTGCGAGAACCCGCGACGAGATCGCGGACGCGCTCGGCAAATTCGAGAATAGTGATTTCGTGTGGATTGCCGACGTTCGTCGGCTCGTGCTCGTTGGACTCAAGCAGGCGGTAGATTCCCTCGATCAAATCGGACACGTAGCAGAAGCTGCGCGTCTGTTTGCCATTGCCGTAAACAGTGATCGGCTCGCCGTTCAGCGCCTGAAACAGGAAGTTGGGCAGCGCGCGGCCGTCGTTGAGCCGCATGCGCGGACCGTATGTATTAAAGATACGCACTATTCGGGTGTCGACCTGGTGATAGCGATGATAGGCCATGGTCATGGCCTCGGAGAAACGCTTCGCTTCGTCGTATACGCCACGCGGGCCGACGGGATTCACGTGGCCCCAATAGCTTTCGGGCTGGGGGCTCACGTCGGGATCGCCATAGCATTCGGAAGTGGATGCGAGCAGGAATTTCGCTTTCTTCGCCAGCGCAAGGCCTAAGGCGTTATGCGTTCCGCGCGAACCCACCTTCAGCGTCTGAATGGGAAATTTCAAATAGTCGGGCGGGCTGGCCGGGGATGCGAAATGCAGCACGACTTCGACGGGCCCTTCGACATGGATGTATTCCGACACATCCGAGCGAGTCCAGCGGAAATGGGGGTTCGAGCGCAGATGGCCGATATTCGATTCGGATCCGGTGACCAAATTATCGATGCAGAGAACGTCCCAGCCCCTCGCCAAGAGGTAATCGCAAAGATGAGATCCGAGAAATCCAGCGCCGCCTGTGATTACTGCTTTCACCACCCCTCCACTTAGTACGATTATCACCCAAAAAGAGCGATCGCGATGCACCAAATTGCTCGTCCGAACGCCGGACTTGCCTTAGTAATCGCCAGAGCACGCCTTAGTATTCACCGCCCACCGCCATTACAGCTGCCCGGGATATTCTACTCGCGGGTCATGAGGCATACGCCTAGTAAGAAGATGTTCGTGCAGTGTCCCACGGCCGAATGCGGCGAAAGTCTGTCTTGATGGAACTCCTGCTAAAAATTCGGAATCTGGCTGTCGAATTTTGCGACGGTGCGGCGCGGTACGGCGCTCTGCACGGAATCGATTTTGAGATCGGGCGCGGCGAGATCGTTGGCGTGATGGGCGAATCGGGCAGCGGGAAGTCGACGACCGCGCTTTGTTTGCTGGGTCTCCTGGTCCGCGATTCCGCCCGGGTAGGCGGCTCGGTGATGTTTCGTGACCTGGAACTCCTATCGCTGAGCGAACGCGAGTGGCAGAAAGTCCGCGGGTCGCAGATCTCGCTAATTTTTCAGGAGCCGGAGATTGCGTTGAGTCCCGTGATGCGCGCCGGCGATCAGGTGGCCGAAGTGATCCATGCGCATCGGAATCGGAGTTGGCAGCAGTGCCGTGACGAAGCGCATACGGCATTGGCCCGCGTTGGTCTGACGGACGACAGGTTTTTTTCCTCCTATCCACACCAACTGAGCGGCGGCCAGCGGCAGCGGATTGTGTTCGCGCAAGCTCTAGCCTGCGAGCCTGCACTGCTGATTGCAGACGAGCCGACTGCGTCGCTCGACGCGCGAAGCCAGTCCGAACTGATCGATCTGCTGAAACAATTGCGCGCTGAAACTGGACTGACGGTGCTATTGATCAGCCACTCGCCAGAAGTCCAGGCAAGCGTAGCGGACCGTTTGGTGATTCTTAGAGACGGACGAATTCTCGAACAAGGAACATTCGCGGACTTATATGAGGCGTCCGTACAGTCCTATACGCGGAAACTGCTGGGAGCTGACCGTATGAGGATTTCTGCCACGGGACTGCCGAGCGCGGCGCAGAATTTGTAGATGTGACTTGAGCGATGAGATCGCCGGACACAGGAGCGGATCAAGTTTCCGAGCCGTTGGTCGAGGTGCAGAACCTCGCGAAGCAGTACGTCAGTCGCGGCCCGATTTCGCGCGCGAAGACTACGGTGGATGCTCTGGCTGACGTCAGCGTGAAAATTTGGCAAGGATCGACGGTTGCAATCGTTGGCGCATCCGGCTCGGGAAAATCGACGCTGGCGCGCTGCATGGCACTTCTCGAGCAGCCGACACGAGGCAAAATTATTTTCGAGGGCCGCGATCTTCTGCAGCTTACTGTGCGGAAACTCTTTCCGATCCGCCGCAGCATCCAGCTGATCTTTCAGGATCCGACATCCGCTCTCGATCCGCGGCTTAGTGCCGGAGAGCTAATCGCCGAGCCGCTCGTGATTCAACGCATTGGCGCAAGAGAGCAGCGGATCGCGAAGGTGCGCGAAGCGATGGAGCGTGTGGGCCTGCCGGCAAGCTGCGAGCGAAAGCGGGCGTTGGAGTTCAGCGGCGGCCAGCGGCAGCGGATTGCCATCGCGCG
>JBOGNK010000157.1:0-5238 GCA_050747085.1 Candidatus Acidiferrales bacterium | reverse complement strand
CCATAGCACCTGTTCGACGGCGGGCGGATCGCTGACGATCGTGATCATAACGTCGGATTGGGACGCCACATCGCGAGGCGACGGTGCCCATTGCGCGCCTTCGCGAACCAGATCGTCGCCGCGTTCTTTTGTACGGTTCCAAACGACCAGCGGAAATCCAGCTCTGAGCAGATTCCGGCCGATGGGCTTGCCCATCAGACCCAGGCCGATTAGTCCGACTACGGGTTTCATGCGCCCTCCGAAGGAATGACAAAAAACCTATACTACAGGAGGTAGATGGTTGGACGCCCGACTTTGTCAGGTTGAGCTGAGGGGGAAAGGTGCGTGCCAAACGCCTGGTCCTCAGATGCTCCGCGCAGCAATAGTGGCATTAGCCGCGCTCTTTTCGGGACATTCCTGAAGATGAAGGAGGTACGCGAGCGGAATTTCCACTCGAATCGTCTTTTCTCTCCCGTTGCGGGTAAAACGGTCTTCCAGGACAATACCGTGAGAAGTGGCCGCGACCAGGATTCCGCACACAGAAAGGTGCATATCGCCCGCCCTGTAATGGGCTTCGACACGCTTCCCTGTAAGCGCGGGATATTGCGCCATGTTTGCAGTTTGGGAATAAGTATTTCGAAGGGCAATAGTACGACGGTCCCGCTCGGCTGCAGACTGAACAAACTCGGAATCTACGATTAACGCGAGTTAGTTCCGGTGCAATCTCAACGGTTCAGAGTAGCAATTCCGCCTTATTTTCAAACGAGGGCAAACTCGACCTTATGGCGAAACGGGTCGATGCGCTCTGCCCGAACGCGGAGGCGATCGCCCAGTGAGAACGTATGCCGCTGTGCGTCTCGGCGGGCACCGCGATAAGGTTCCGTCACAATGGCATGATCGCGCTCGCGGTAAACGGCACGCTGGCCGGTGGCCTGTTCGAGATGATCGATGCTCACGAGTCCTTCGACGAACAGCTCAATCAGCTCGACAAAAAAGCCGAATTTTTGCACCGAGATAATCAGGGCATCGAATTCGTCGCCGAGACGGCTTTCCATAAATTGAGCGGTTTTCCAGTCCATCAGCTCGCGCTCGGCGGCTTCGGCGGCGCGTTCGGATTCGGAAGTCTCGGCTGCAATTTCCTGTAGTTCCACTCGGCGGTAGGGCCCGAGCATCGCTGGTTCGCGGTCCTTAGCCGACGGCCGTGAGCGAGGGGCCGCGAACTGTGGCTTGACGGACGGATTCTCCAGCGCCCATTTGAGCGTACGATGAACAATCAAGTCGGGATAACGGCGGATGGGCGACGTGAAGTGCGTGTACTCCTCGGTCGCCAGGGCGAAATGACCCAGCGGATCAGCAGCGTACCGGGCCTGTTTCAACGAACGCAGCATCAAGTACGAGAGGATCCGTTCCTCCGGCTTGCCCAGGATTTTCTCAGTCAAGCGCTGATAGTGCTGCGGGCGAATATCGATTTCTTCCGATGCTGGAAGCGTGATGTTCATCTGCCGGGGACGTCCTTGCGCTATACGCCCATGACGAGTATCGCGCGCAGGCGGCTGCACACGCCCATGGCGGACAGTAAGCCGACGCTCCGATAAATCTTCCACGCCCAGCGTATATCCGAATGCGTGCGCCAGTTCTTCGAATTCGATCACTTTTTTGGGATCGGGCTTTTCGTGAACGCGGTGCAGCGTAGCGATGCCGCGCCGGTCAAGATATTGGGCAACTGCCTCGTTCGCAGCCAGCATGAACTCTTCGATGATGCGATGCGCGACGTTGCGTACGCTCCGCCCGATGTTCATCATTCGCCCTGCGTCGTCGAACTCGATCACGGGCTCCGGCAAATCGAAATCGATCGATCCTCGCTCGTTGCGCTGGCGATTCAGCAAAAGCGCGAGCTCTTTCATCAGGCGGAAGGTATCTACCAGATGCGCATAACGCTGCGTCAGTTGAGGATCGCGTTCGAGCACCTTGTAGACATTCGTGTAGGTCATTCGTTCCGTGGAACGAATCACGCCAGGAGTAACGTCCGCCGAAATCATTTTCCCGGAGGCGTCCATCTCCATCAGGACGCTCATCACCAGCCGGTCGACCTGCGGATTCAGCGAGCAGATCCCGTTCGAAAGTTCCTCCGGCAGCATCGGCACAGCACGACTCGGGAAATAGACGGACGTGCCGCGCACGCGAGCCTCGCGGTCGAGCGGTGATCCGGCACGCACGTAGTGTGCGACGTCTGCGATGTGAACCTGCAGCTCGTAGCCGCCGTCGGCGCGCCGGATCACGTGCACGGCGTCGTCGAAATCTCTAGCTGTCTCACCGTCAATTGTGACGATCGGAAGCCGCCGAAAATCGCGCCTCCCGCGCAGGTCCTGTTCGGATGCTTGCTGTGGCGTCTCGCGCGCTTCCTTCAAAGCATCATCCGAAAAGACGTGCGGTAGATGGTGTTTGCGGATGATGATTTCGGTATCGACGCCGATCTCGCCCGGGCGTCCGAGCATTTCGAGCACGCGGCCCGCTGGCGCCAATCCACCCTTCGGAAACCGTGTAATCTCCACGTCCACAACTGCACCATCAAGTTCCGGCAACCGCATCCTTGCAACCGCAGCGCTTTTCGCCGGGCCACCGATCTTCTGCACCAGTTCCGGAGTCAATTCCTGTCCGGCGGGGATGAAGATTTCGTGATGAATGCGGACGTCGTATGGCAGGACGTGATTGCCGTGAGTACCGTAGCGGAACAGACCAACGACCGTCGGATGCTCGCGGTCGAGAATTTGTACGACTCGGCCTTCAGCGCGGCCATCAGGACGGCGATGCACGACGCGAGCCAGCACGCGATCACCGTGCATCGCATCATTCATATTGTCGCGCGGTATGAAGAGGTCGCCTTCGACGCCGGGAATCGGCTTGTCAGGCACGACGAATCCGTAGCCGTCACGATGCGCGACGATTCGGCCAGCGGCAAGATTTGGATCGTGCGCACGCTGCGGAGATTTTCCGCGATGGTCAGCCTCCGTTGAGGGATGTTGTCGAGGGCCAGATTGCGTGGGTTGCTCGCGCTTCACTGCGACGGCTGGCTTCGAGGCACGTTGGCCTGCAAGACGATACCGGTTGCCCTGCTCTTCGATTTCGCCCTTGCGTTCGAGCTGTTGGATGACGCGTGGCAGAAAGCGCCGGCCGGAATGCTTCAAGCCTAACCCGTGTGCGATTTCACGAATGCTGGCCGGCTTAGACACCGTCGCAAGATGCGCGATCACCTGTGCGGGAGTCACTTCCGGTTCGACTGTAGGTCTGGAACGCTTCAGGTTACGTTTCATATAGGCTTCTTCTGTCGCAGACAGGCTAAACGAAACTGTGCGAGTAGGCAAAGAATCCGACTGCCGACCCACAAAGCGTGCGTCGATGCCCGGTCATGGCGGAGGCGGATTCGCCAAAGGCATTTCAAGCACTGCTGGCCGGCCGTTGGGCTGCATGATCAGCGCCGGCGCGTATTCGCCAAGTTCTTCCCGGCGCCACCAATTGCCTGTTTTGCGTTTCGTGTCAAGACTGGTGAACCAATATTGATAAATCACGATCCGAACTTCCTTAGGCGGAGATGATCGAGGAAACGGATCGTAAGCGAACAGGTGCAATACATCCTGTGAGTTCTGCAGCAGTCTCTCCTCGGTCCATACAACCCACCTGTTCTGTTCCCATGAGCCGAGTGAAGCGAACCACATATTCCATTCGAATCGCGGGTGGTAGGGCGCATATATTCCCGGTGCCTGGTTGACGTTTTGCGGCTTGTAGCGAAAAGGATACGCCATCCACGTTTTTCCGTCGTTCGAGCCCTGAAACTCGATCTCGTAGCGCCTCCACGTCATGCGCTCGAACAGGCCGTAAAGATTCGCGATCCGAAATGGCTCAAGCCATCCAATCGGCTCCCGCGGAATCGGCAGATCGAATACAAACATCTCCAACAGTTGAGCCGTGCCTACATACAGAACGAGCCCCAGACACACAATCGAGATCGCCGTGCTCACCGGCTGGGCCGACTTTCTCCACCGTTCGATCGCACTGTGCGCCGTGTCAAACCTGGCCAACGCTTTCGGTTTCCAATCAGCGAATCGCCGAAGGCGGCCGGGCAAAATCCATTCGATGAAGCGGTCGTCCAACAGCAGGAATCCAAGCCCAAGCACGAGATAATTCAGGAATGCGTAATTCGCCGTCAGAATAATTCCAATTTGGAATGGCGTGACAATGCAGAAGCAAGCGATCCGAAACCGTCGCGGGAGAAAAAGCATCCAGACGAGAAAAATCTCCGTGATCAGCGTCAGAAGCGCCGTCGATGCCTGGAACCAGTGCGGAAAATGCTGGACGTAATAGCCGATCCATGTCGGCAGCGGGCCGTTTTGATAGTACTGATCCATCGCCGTGAGATTCCGCCACGACGGATCGTGTCCGAGCCATTTTCCCGCGCCTGATTCGAAGTAGATGCGAAACCATTCCCATTGCAATAGGAACATGCTCAGCCATGAGGGCGGATGGTCCGCCCCAAGCCCCGGCCATGCCCCTGGCGGCGCAAAAAATAGCGAGATGAAACCTGCTTCCAGAAGCATCCCGTCCGATTGATAGCTGGCGAAGTCCTGAGCGGCAGCAATAAACGAAAGAAAGCAAACGAAGCACACGAGGAGCATGCCTCGCGGCCACAAGTTTACGACGAGGAGCACGGAGGCGATCAAGCCGAGCCAGCAAAGCAGCATTAACGCGTGGTCACTCGAACTAATCCACAGTAGTGTCGGCACAAACCAGAATCGTTCGGCATGTAGATTGGGCGCTCCTGCAATCGCACGCAGATAATCGCGAGCCGGCAGAATGCCGTCTGGGCCGATCAGTCCCCTAACCTGGAAATAGAGCGAGTAGAACGCGGAAAAATAAATCAGGCCGAGCGCTCGAAGAAAAATCCATCGCGGCCACAGACGTCCCTGGTTCGCGGAACGGCCTTCCATCTTCGACGCTGATTTCTCGAAGTCGGTGGCAATCCCCAATCCGAGGACCTGGTCGCCCAGTGCGGAAGCTCTTCTTTCAGCGCCGGGCAGCCAATTGCGAATCGCCGCGAGCCGTTCCTTCACCCAGCGACATTACACCGGCTTGCACGTGGGCGCTATCGCCCCGGGCAGCAGCCATTTAGACAGGGAATGGTGAGGGCCGTGAAGCGCAAAAACAAGGCAGTGCGACTGTCCAAGAGTCCTAAGATTCCAGTTCGCGATAATCGCGGTACTCAGG